>CAYUZQ010000037.1:0-4931 GCA_964448815.1 Candidatus Woesearchaeota archaeon | reverse complement strand
GAAAGTTCACAATAGCAATATTTCCCAAAACATCAAATGAGCGAGGGGATTTCATACAAAGATAAAGAAATCAGAGATTTAAATGTTTGTTGTAGAATTTATAATGTTTTCTTATAACCAATATTACTCCCCTCCCATAAAATCTGTAGAATCTCCTGAAAAAGCCTTGGCTTGCTCGTCTATTTTCCTTTGAGAAGCTTCTAAAACAGCTTCTAATTCTCTTCTACGCTGAGTTTCAACTTTAGAAACTTTCCTTAACTTAAAAACTAATTTCATGTATTTAGAATTAAATAAAGTAATCAAAGCAGAGATTGCAAAAGCACCAATAGTAATAGCAACAACCGCTCCAGATAATTTCATTCCTTCAGTCGAAAATAATATAATCATTCTATAAATCAAAAAAGCACTAAACAAAATCCACAAAAATCTTTGAAACAAAATTTTTCCAACAGTAAGTTTATTGTCTGTCAAAAGCATAGTATTAAAGTAAAACATCACCATAAAAGGTAATACAATGGTCAAGGTTAAACCAAGAGCAGTATATGAAGTCATGATTCCAAACAGATCATCAGGAGTGATAAACGCAATTGATAAAAAAGATATAGGAATTGCTAATAACCATCTTAGAAAAGGCTTCTCAGGAAAACTTGCACTAGTAAGAATACTATAAATCAAAATAGACAACATAATCCAAAATAAATACTTTGAAATATTTATATCCATATTCCCAGAACTCCAATCTGCAAACATATTTGAAATAAAAGACGATACCTTATCTCCAACTCCAGCAAGTGCAGGATCAGGAACAATATTATCTCTTTCAGCATACCCTGTAACACTCACCTCTCCAACATGAACAAAACTCAAAGCAAATGCAAAAACAAGGAATGTTGCAATTACAACAGCTAATAACCTTTTATCATTAAATAAATTTTTATTCTTAGAAATATTTCTCCCCACACCCTTTTTCTTCTTCATAATTAACAGAGGATTTTTCAATTTATAAATATTTCTATTCCCAAGGATAAATTTATAAAAACATATTCTTTATTAATCTAATGAAAAAGAGTTTGATAATCTCCTCAATAATTACATTAACTTTAATCAACTTCGTAAGTGCATATTATGGCTCTTATAGTAGTTTTTCCTTAAGTAATCTATTGAATGAAATAGATTCATCAACAATGATTTTAGGAGCAGTATTTATAATTTCCTTTGCTCTAATTAATTTTGCATTATCAAAATTTTTCAAGGACAAACATGGAGAGCCAAACAGAGTAATTGCAGGAATAGTATCTTTTGTGATTTCATTATGGATGACTTGGGAGATAAATAAAAGAGGTTTTGATATAGAAAGATTATTTTACAATTTTGGCTATAACATTGGATTTTCAAGCGATGTACTGTCAACAATTATCCCCTTACTCTTAATAGCAGGAACAATTTATCTTTTTGTGAAGCTAAAAACAAATGCTCTATTTATTATCGGAGGATTATTAATTGCAGTAAGCTTTACTAATTTATTTTATGAAAAAGGGATAACGCTTATCATCGGAATAATTCTACTATTAATTGGAGGTTATCTTAAAACAGAAAACAAAGGCAATATAATGAAAGAAGTTAAAAAACTAAAGAAAAAATATCCTTTAATGTTATTGCCATCAAGAAATTAAATCCACTCACCGAGACCTTTCTGTTTCCTCTTTTCTTTAAGCTCTCTTAATCTTTCTAACTGTTTTTCAACTCTTTCCTCAGAAAAATCATGTCTTTCAATTAAAATTTCCTTAATCTTTTCCTCATTAATTTTTTTAAATCCAAAATCAACATTAATCACTTTTGGTTTGTGGAATAGTTCAAAAATTTCTTTCCAATCAAACCTGTCCTCTTCTGGAAGACTCATAATCTGCTCTTCAACACTTTCAAAAATTAAAACAGGTTGCTGATATTTTTTCACTATTTCCAAAGCCCTTTTCTGTCCGATTCCTGGAATTCCTTTTGGATTATAATCTGTTCCTACAAGTATTCCCAAGCAAATCAATTGGTCAAGATTTATCTCCAAAGAATTCAGAACCTTCTCAAGCTCAATTAATTCAGGCTTTATTTCCACAAATCCAGAAAAAGTTTTTCTTCTCCTTGCTAAAGTTAAATTCTGAATTAATCTCTGAGCTCCGAAAAGCAAACTATCATAATCCTGGCTCACACTTGCATAAACTCCCTCTTTAATTTTGCAAAGATAAGCTGCTTCTGCCTCCCCCTCAGAAGGAGCCTGAACAACTCCAATTCCCATTGCCTCTAAAAGTTCCTTACTCTCTTTAATCATCTCATCATCTAATCTAATTAACTGACCACTATATCTTCTCATCGCAGACAAATCTTCTTTCTGCTTCGCATCTTCATATCTTTCTTTTGCCAAATTTCTCCCCTCCCCCCTTCTTTTATGTATTTTAAATTTCAATTCCGGAGGCTCCCCATCAAAAACATAAACAAGTTTCATCCCTTCAGAAAGCAAACTAATATTTCTATAAAAAATTCCAGAAAGGTGGCTCGTAATTCTTTTTTGACTATCCATCAACGGAGTCCCATCCACCTGCCTGATTGTAGACAAAAACTGATACAAAATATTAAATGCATCAACACACAAAAGTTTTCCTTTTAGCTCTGGAATTTCAATTTCTCTTCTTGGAATAATTTCCCTTATATTTAAGCCCATTTTACTTATAAAACCAAGTATAAGAAATATAAATAATTATTGGAAATTAAATTTCTGGTCTTACAGGATGACCATATTTTATTAAGACTTTCTGAGCATAAGATATCAATTGTCCCTTCTTGGCTCTACTAACTAAGGTACTTGCCCTTCCTACAAAAATTTCTCTCCTTCCTCTTCTTTTTAAGAATTCTCTGATTGCTTCAGGATAATCCTCAGGTCTAAATCCCGATTGAATGAGCAATTCAAAAAATCCATCAGCATCTTGTTTCTCTACTTCTTCTCTCTTTGGTTCTTGTCTTATTTTATCAGATTTTTCTCCACTAGAAATTGTGACTTCCTTGACTCCATCATGATTTATCTTTAATCCATGCTCTTCAGATTTTAAATAAAAATTAAGGTCTCTAAGATGACTATCAATCTTCTCTTCTTCATCAGCTTCTGTTTGAGTATCATGGCCAGCATCAACAGTTACATAAGAATTTAAACACTTTCTAAAATCATAAATCCTAGTTACTCTAACCGCTCCATTACCTCTTTTATCTTTTTCCTCAAATTTACAAGAAACTTTTCCAACAATTTTTCCTCCTTTTTGAAGCCTCTCCCTAATCGCTATGGCTAATCCTTCTAATGAATTTCTTTCTTTTGGAAAATCTAATAATCCTTCTAATTTTTTTTCTTTTTCTATTCTACTTGCTATCCCTTGCTCATAAAGATCTGAATATTGGATTTCAAAACCTCCTGCTTCAATAATCTCAACATACGCTTCACCATCTCTACTATCCTCTGCCTTTTTTAACTCTTTTATTAATTCTTTAGAGCTCAGTTCACTATAATCTCTCATATTATAACCATTATAAAGTAGTATATAAATTTTTCTATCCTCAACTCTGTGTAATATTCTACTGCAATAATCCTTTTAAGGAGAATTTTTCATGTTATCCATGGAAAGCACCGAAGAAAAATTTATCAAAGCATTAACCGCCCAATTTGGACCCTCAAGTAAGTATGTGTGTCTTTTTCCAAATTTAGTAAAAATAGATGAATCTAAAAAAAATTTGGAAATCCTTGCACAAAATAATTTTGCTGGAGGGATTATTAAAGAAAAACGAGAAGGCATTAGGGTTGTTTTAGATGAAATTGGACTTGGAGGATATTCTCTAATTATAAGAGTAAATCAAGAAGAATTTAATAAAAAAACTCCTGCTTCTATAAAAAAAACAGATGAAACAGAAAGTGTAGGAGCGCAAAAACCACAGAATTCTCCTGAAAATTCCTCCAACAGAAAATTATTGGAATCAATGATAATTCCCTCAACAAATTATCAAAATATGCTAATTCATGAAGGAAATCGCAGAGCATACGGGATAGCTGAAGAAATTGTTGAAAAAATAAAAAATGGAGAGAAAGAATTTACTCCAATTACTTTAATCGGACCAAATGGTTGCGGAAAAACAACACTCGTTTCATGGATGATGTATCAATTAAAAAAAGCAGGAATTTACTCGGGATATCTCGATGTGGATGTACTGTCAGAAGCGGATTCTTTTGACAAACAAAAAGAAACTAAAAAAAGTTTAATGATAAAAGAAGAATTAAAACAGGGTGAACTGGTAATAATTGATAATCTTCATAGATTAGTAATGCCTTCATGGATAAGGAATAAATGCGCAAGCGGAATTTATGAAATCATGGCTCCGATAATAATAAATTCAAGAAAACAACTTGTCTTTTCTTTTACTCCCAACCATCTTACATTAGACGAATTTGCTAAAAAGTTAGAAGCTCATAACGATTTGGCAGACAGAATCTACAGAACAAAATCTGTTCCCATAACAAACCCGTCAGAAGGAAGAATAAACTTCATAAGAGAAATTTTACAAAATCCTTTTTATGCAAGTGAAATTGAACAATCTCAAATCAAAGAAATTGCTGAATATATAGACCGCCTTCTTCCGGAAAGTCAATCAATCAGTAGAATTATTTGGGAGATAAATTCGCTTCAAAAACCATTAACCTTAGAAGGAATAACAAAAGGGATGTCTTATACAAAAAATCCAAGTTTATTTGACCAAAAATCACAAAGAGGAGAACAAGTCTGGAAATACTTGGAAGAAATGGGATCCCCTCTTAAAGAGTTAGGAAAAAGAAAACAAAAAGATGGACAAATACAAAGGATGGTCTATGCTTTATTTATTTAAGGAGGGTTGGATGAAAAATCTAT
>CAYUZQ010000036.1:0-4942 GCA_964448815.1 Candidatus Woesearchaeota archaeon | reverse complement strand
TTTCTTCCACTTTTCTATTTATACTCCTAAAAACAAAAACTATTTATCTTTTTTAAAGATTATTATGATTAATCACCTAACTCTACTCCCAACTTCAATATCTTTTTCAGGAGAAATTAAAATTACTTTCGTTTCATCTTCATTAACTGCAGCTAATAACATTCCCTGACTTTCAATTCCCCTCATTTTTCTCGGCTCTAAATTCACAAACAAAATTATTTTCTTGTCTTCCAAATCTTCTTTAGAGAAATAAGGCTTTAAACCGGTGCACACTATTCTCTTACCAATTTCAGAACCAACATCAATTGTTAATTTATAAAGTTTGTCTGCTCCTTCAATATCTTCTGCTTCAATAATTTTACCAACTCTTAAATCAAGTTTGCTCCAATCTGAAAATGAAACTATGTTTTCTGGCATTTTAATTAAATTTTTTTCTTATTCCTAAAATCACGAAACCATACTTTTTAATTTCCTCCTTTGTATGAAATTTTTCCATTTCTTTTGTATTAAACTTAAATAAAACCTCTAATGCTTCCTCTCTCCCTGTTAATTCGTCTGTTCCATCCTTTTGTTCTTTCAAGATTAAAACATCCCCTTCTTTACAAGCAAAATCTGCTAACCTAACTTCAAAAGGCTTTCTCCCTTCTTTAACTGCTTTGAAATATTTACTCTGAACTTTTTTAATTCTTCTCATTTTATCTTCTTAAATAAAATCTCGCCCTTTTTAATTTTTCCTGCACTGAATTGCTTTTTAATTTTTTCAGAACTTTCTGGAATAAACGGCCAGAGCATTTCAGCAATTCTTAAAATCGCCTCTTTCAATTCATAAAGAACTTTTTTATCTTTAGTTTCCCAAGGTTTCTTATTCTGCACATACTCATTGCAAATATCAATAAAACCAAAAATTTCATTCAAGACTTTATCAAACTCATAATTTTCAAAAAGCTTTCCTATTTTCTTAACATTCAATTTTTTAATTAATTTATTTTCAGTTTTCTCAAATCCGTTCTTCTCAATCAAATTTGCAACTCTTGAAACCAAGTTCCCTAATTTATCTGCTAATTCATTGTTGTGTCTGTCGATTAATGCTTGTTCTGAAAAATCTCCGTCCTGTCCAAAAACAAAATTCCTGCAAAGAAAATATCTAATTGTATCAGCGTTATATCTTTTCAAAAGTTCAAGAGGCTCAATTACATTTCCAAGGGACTTTGAAATTTTCTTGTTATTGAAAGTCAAAAACCCGTTAATTAAAATTGTTTCTGGAAGTTTAATTCCTACAGACATCAACATTGCGGGCCAGATAACACAGTGAAACCACCCATTGTCTATTCCAAGAAGTTGCACATTTGCAGGCCAGAATTTTTTAAATTTTCCATCAGGCCAGCCAAGTGCTGTAATGTAACTCAACAAAGCCTCATACCAAACATAAAGGACATAATTTTTATCAATTGGAAATTCAATTCCCCAATCCATATTTTTTTTCAAACGAGTAATATTCAAATCTTTTAATCCTCCCTTAACCCTGTTTATTATTTCTTTTTGCCGAAATTTCGGAAGAATATAATTTGGATTTTTTTTATATAATTCTAAAAGCTTTTTTCTATATTTGCTCAAACGAAAAAAATACGCTTCTTCAGTAAGTGCCTTTAATTTTTTATTTGGATGAAATGGACATTTACCGCCGATTAAACCTTTTTCTGTCAAATATGCTTCGCAACCTTCGCAATACAAACCAGAATAGGTTCCTTTGTAAATGTCTCCTTTTTTATGCATTAATCTGACAAATTCCTGAACCTTTTTCTTGTGCTCTAAATTTGTTGTCCGAATAAATTTATTAAAAGTTATATTCAATTCTTTCCATGCATTTTCAAACTTCGGAGCAATCTCATCTACGAATTCTTTTGGGGATTTTTTTTTCTCTTTTGCGCTGTTTGAAATTTTCTGCCCATGTTCATCTGTTCCTGTTAAAAAAAATACCTCTCTCCCTCTTTGCCTGTGATACCTTGCTAAAATATCTGCAATTATTTTTTGATACGCATGCCCAATATGGGGTTCTGAATTAACATAATCTATTGCAGTTGTAACATAAAACTTGTTTTCCATAAATTCTCAAAAGAAATAATCTTAATAAAGTTAATTATTTTAATAAAATCAGGCGTCATTAGTTTAATGGTAGAATATTGGCTTCCCAAGCCAGTGATACGGGTTCGATTCCCGTATGGCGCATTGTTAAGAAAATTTATTAACTAATTTTCCCTATTTATACAAAAGATGGTGAAAAAAGATTCAGTAAAAATAAAAGAGAGGAAATACAGGGCAAGAAGGCACAGCATCAAAGAAGGCATATTTGCATCAGCTAAGGCATCTTTTGGAGACCGTTTTGTCTCTCCATTTGCAATAGCAATTAATGCGAGCAGTTCTTTAGTAGCTCTGTTAAGCGCTATCTCTGGACTTTTGGGCCCCTTAAGCCAGACATTTGGTTCAAGATTAATTGAAAAATATTCCAGAAAAGAAATAGTCCTTAAATCAGTCTTTCTTGAATCATTAACATGGCTCCCATTGATTATAATATCTGTTTTATTTTACAAAGGAATTTTAACAAACATACTTCCACTTTTACTTCTGCTTTCTTTTTCATTATACATCATACTCACAAACATAGGACACCCCGCCTGGTTTTCATGGATGGGGGATATTGTAGATGAAAAACATCGCGGGAGGTGGTTCTCAAAAAGAAATCTAATCACAGGATTTGTCTCAGTTATCTTAGCAATCTCTGCTTCTTTCTTTTTAGATTATACTAAAAAAAATAACTGGATTATGTTTGGATTCATCACTTTATTTTCATTAGCCTTATTATCGAGGTTAACATGTTGGAGAATTTTTAAAAAACCATATGAGCCGGAAATAAAACTCAGAAAAGGCTACTACTTTTCTTTTTGGGATTTCATAATAAATGCTCCAAAAAACAATTTTGGAAAATTCTCGCTCTTCAGGGCAATTCTTAGTTTTTCCACTTCGATATCTTCGCCATTGTTGGTGGTATATTTATTAAGAAATTTAGAATTCAGCTATGCGGTTTATATGATTATTATACTTGCCGGAACATTATTTTCCTTGACTGTTTTAGAATTGTGGGGAAAACTCTCAGATAAATACGGAAATTATAAAATTCTTTGCATTACCTCCATTTTAATACCCACAATCCCCATCTTGTGGATTTTATCTCCTTCTCCTATTTATTTAATTCTAATGCCTTCACTAATAAGCGGAATCTCCTGGGCAGGATTTAATCTCACAGCAAGCAATTTCGTCTATGATAATGTAAGCCCCCAAAAAAGAGGAATAGCCAGCTCTTATTATAATATGTTGAATGGTATTGGCATATTTTTAGGGGCAGGACTTGGAGCATTACTAATCAAAATTCTGGCAACAAATTACATAGAACCAATCCTGTTAATCTTCATAATTGGAGGAATAACGAGAATGATTGTTGTGTTTATATTTTTACCAAAAATAAAAGAAATAAGAAAAACAGAAAAATTCACCGGCTCGAAAACATTCAAAAATACCCTATTCAAAGAAGCAGGACCGACACTTTCTGAAGAAGCTCATGAAATAATGTCAATTAAAAAATATTTAGAAACAAAATGATTTTTCATATTTCACAATAATTTATTAAAAATTACAAAAGACTTTTAAACTAAATGCACTTTTATTCGATATGTTTAAGAAAAAAGAATGCAGGAAATGCGGAGAAAAAGTAAACAGCAAGCATAGATTTTGCCCTAATTGCGGAACCCCCCTTAATTCTGAAAGCGAAAATTGGGGGATGTTAGGAAAGGACGACTCCTTGGAAGGTTTTGAAAATACTACAGATTCATTTTTCGGAAGTTTTGGAGGGAAGGTAATCGGAAAAATATTTGAGGGCACCATGAAAATGCTTGAAAAAGAAATGCAAAAAGAAATGAAGGATAACAGGAATTACCCAAGAACAAATATGCAGTTATTCATAAACGGGGAAAAAATAAATCTCGAAGGGGGGCATCAACAAGCACAGCAAATCAGAAAACCAAAAGAACAAGAAAAAAAAATTGTTGTGCTCGACAAGATTTCCAAAAAGAACTTGAAAAAAATTTCAAATATGCCAAAGCAGGAGCCACTAACAAAAATAAGAAGATTTTCAGATAAAATTGTTTACGAAATTGAAATGCCCGGAGTCGAGTCAACAAAAGATATTTCAATCATTAAACTTGAGAACAGCATTGAAATCAAAGCTCTTGCAAAAAACAAGGTTTATTTTAAACTAATTCCCATAAATTTCCCAATAACATATTATAATCTTTCAAAAGGAAAATTAGTTCTTGAACTTGATGCTAAAAATTAAAGCCACAGAAAAACCTTTAAATGTTATATTCCATCAAATGCCATGAGGCTGTAGCTCAGTCTGGTTAGAGCACTGCTCTGATAAACCGCAGATTCGTGATAAGCTAAGTTGCTCGGAAATTTCCAATTTCAGACAGGCAGGGGTCCACGGTTCAAATCCGTGCAGCCTCATTTTATGGAATTGAAAACTCCATCGGATCTGCAAAACGCAGGAAATTTTTAATTTCAAATCCCGAGCGATTTCGTGGTAGCGAGTAACTTTTTAAATTAATAACGCGTGCGAGGTCGCGAGTTTGCAGACTCATCCCCAAAATTTAAAAACAAACTTTTTCTCAATAATTCATGACACACGGATTATATCATTATATAAAACAAGCATGGAAAAAGCCGGATAAGAAAATCCTCAGAGAAAGAATGGTTGGGTGGAGAAAGTCAGGAGTTTTCACAAAAGTTGACAAGCCATTAAGATTGGATAAAGCACGTGCACTTGGTTATAAAGACAAAAAAGGATTTGTTATAATTAGAATAAGAATTAAAAGAGGAGGACATAAAAGAC
>CAYUZQ010000035.1:0-5008 GCA_964448815.1 Candidatus Woesearchaeota archaeon | reverse complement strand
TTTCGTTACCTTCATTTACTCTGATTAAAACAATTTTTTTACCCCCTCCAAAATCTGAAAAATCAATTTTAATAGAAATTCTTCCTCCAGTAATATTTTTTGAAATATCATAAATATTTTTTTTAATTTCATCACATGAGTCTATAGGAATTCCTATTGGTTCACCATTATTTTTTACTCCAATTAAAATATATCCTCCTTGTGAAGTTGCGAAAGCAGCCATGGTTTCTGCTATGGTATCTTTTCCATAATTTCCTTTATATTCTAATTCCTCATTTTCTTCTCTATAAAATAAAGTGTTTATTTCTAAATCCATTTTAAATTAAAAAAAGATGTTCTTTTAATCTTTTTGCTTTTAAGATAATTTCCCGCAAACATTTATTAATATATTTTATTCTATACTAATATAAAAAGATGGTTGATGTGAAAGATATTCTCAGGAAACATAGCGCAAGAATTGAGGAGAGGATTAGAACGTCGAATATTGAAAATGTTAATTTTAGCAGGGAATATGTTAAGTTTAAGCAGGAGATGGCGCCTGAGCTGACGAGGTTTGAGAAATGGTGCCATAGTTTAGGAAGTGTAATCAAATTAAAAGTTGCAAAAAAAGATGAAGAAAAAATTAAAAAGCAGCTCAAAATCGCGCATCTTGAAATTGAACCAGGGCAGGCTCTGACCCTGAGTTTTATGACTTTTTTTGCAGTGTTCATTCTCGGATTATTCATTTCAGTTGCAATTGCTTTTATTAAGGGGGGCGGAGAGGGAAATTTGATTTCAGGTTCTTTTTCCAGTTTTCCTTTTTTGTTTTTCATTTTAGTTGTTATTTTGTCCCTTTTTTTATTTTATTTTGTTAACGGGTATCCTGCAAGACTTGCGAACAAGTGGAGACTCAAGGCATCGTCGCAGATGGTTCCTGCAATTTTATACATAGTTGTTTATATGAGACATACTCCCAATTTGGAAAAAGCAATTGCTTTTGCTTCAGAGCATCTGCAGTATCCTCTCGCCCTTGATTTTAAAAAAGTTTTTTATGATGTTTCTGTAGGAAAGTTTTCCACAATTAAAGAAAGTCTGGATAATTACCTTGAGACATGGAGGGAGTACTCTATAGAATTTATCGAGTCTTTTCATTTAATTGAAAGCAGTTTATTTGAGCCGAGCAATACAAGAAGAATTGCCACTCTCGAAAAATCTCTTCAGGTTGTTCTCGACGGCGTTTATGATAAAATGCTGAATTTCACGCATAATGTCCGAAGTCCTTTGACTAATCTTTATATGATCGGAGTTGTATTGCCGACTCTTGGGTTAGCGTTATTACCTCTCGCATCTGCAATGATTGGAGAATATCTAAAGTGGTACCATGTTTTTATTTTATTTACTTTAATCATCCCTTTCCTTGTTTTTTATCTCACAGACAAAGTTTTGCTTTTGAGACCCGGAGGCTATGGAGAAACCGGTTTGTTGGAGAGGAACCCTCTTTATTCTAAATATAAAAGCAGCAGCCACTATTTCACTGCATTTCTACTTTGCCTGCCTATTCTTCTAATTGGATTTCTTCCTTTGATTTTTCAGTTTACCCCTCTTCCGGAAATGCTTGGCTTGCAAAAGGATTATACTTTTTCTGAAATTGGTTTAGGTTTCTTTGGAGATGAGAAAATTTTTGATTTCAAATCCACTGCAAATGGATTTGTCGGACCTTTTGGAATCGGTGCTTTAATTTTAAGTATGTTTATTCCCCTCGGACTGGCTTTGTTTTTTTCAATAGCATATGAAAGCAAGACAAAAGAATTAATTAAAGAAAGGGAAAAAACAAAACAGCTTGAAATGGAATTTAACAATTCTTTGTTTCAGCTTGGAAACAGAATGGGGAACGGCACTCCCCCTGAACTTGTTTTTGGAGAAGTTGCTGAATCATCCAATGGGTTGAGGACAGAAGATTTTTTTAGGAGAGTTAATTACAATATAAAGCAGATGGGGATGGGTGTTGAGAAAGCTATCTTTGATTTAAGAAGGGGAGCAATTAATTATTACCCTTCTGATTTAATTGCAACAAGTATGAAAGTTCTTATCGAGTCCTCGAAAAAAGGTTTAAAAATTGCTGCAATCGGGCTTATGAGCATATCAGAATATGTAAAAAATATCCAGAAAATTACTAATCGGCTTAAAGATATGCTCGCAGAAATAATTTCAGATATGAAAAGCAATATGACTTTTTTAGCTCCACTGCTTTCGGGAGTTGTCGTTGGTTTATCAGCAATGATTACTTCTATCTTAAATAAATTGAAGTTAGACGAGTTTGAAACAACAACTGCTGGGGGGTTTAATTTGGGAGCCTTTTCAGGGATACTCGATATTTTGAAAATGATCCCTCCTTATTACCTGCAAATTGCAATTGGAATTTACCTCGTGGAAATGATTTTTATTTTAACAGGAACTCTGGTTACAATAAATTCCGGCGAGGACAAACTTGAAAAAATAAACAAAACAGGAAAAAATCTTAAAAAAGGAATTCTCCTTTATTTCATCACTGCACTTTTATCAACTTTAGCGTTGTTCATGCTGACTGCGATTGTGTTGGGGGGTCTGCTTTAGTTAAGTTTATTAATTCCATTTCTTTTTTTATTTTATGAGTAAAAAAGGGGTTATATCAGGATATCTTCCGTGGCTGTTAATGGCAATTGCAATTCTTGCAGTTTTGATGATTGCTATTCTTTTGCTCAAAGATAAAGCCTTTTCATTATTAACCCAAATTAAAAACATACTGACAGGAGGATAAAATGGCAGAATTGACAATTAATCAATTAATAAAAATAATTATCGGGATTTTTGTAGTTGTTGTTGTGGTTGGAGGGCTGTATCTGTTTTTCAAAAATTATGTCCTTGATTTTTTTAAAAATGTTTTGGGAGGGGAAACTTCTGAAATTTTCCTTGGTTTATTAAAATGAAGAACCGACGAGGATTTTTACTGGCTGAAGAAACTTTGAAAATAGTTATTGCTTTAATTTGCATCAGTTTTTTAATTTATCTTTTAACTTCATTGTATTTTAAAAATAAAGATTCAAAAGATTTGGAATTAGCAAAAGCATCATTAGAGCATTTGGTTAATGAGATAAATGCAAAAGCACCAAGTGTTGAAATTTATAATCCTAAGGGGTGGGTGATTGGTGTCTGGCCTCATGATACAACTAAACGTATTTGGTATTATTTATTTTTATTGAGCGAAACTAAAATAGGACTCCCTAAATATTGTGAGAATTTAGGATGGGATAGGTGTATTTGTATTTGTAAAAAAGATGACCAAGATAAGTGCGATGATTTAGGATTTTGTCTGGAAAGTGATTCGAAGATTGAAGGAGGGGCAATTGAAATAGAAAAACCGCCAATAACTTTGAAAATTGATGGAGGTGAAATAACAAAAGTTGCAAAATGAATTTGGACGCTTTAATAAAATATGTGGTTTGGATTATTTTTTTTGGGGTGGCTTTGGCTGGGCTTTATTTTTTGCTTAGAGCATTAGGAGTGATGGGATAATGAAGAGAAAAGGGGAATTAACAACGCAGCAGTTAGTTACACTAATTATTTTAATAGTCAGTTTTGGGATAATTTTATTTTTAATATTTAATTTGGGGCTGGGTGAAACGACAAATAAAGAAATCTGTCATAATTCTGTTTTGCTAAAGTCAAAATCTGTTGTTGGCGGGGTGTTGGACTGCAAAATAAATTATGTGTGCATTTCAGGAGGGGGGAAATGCGAGGGATTTAATGAGGATTATACACTTGATATTGATATGAATCTCAAACCAACAGAAAAAAAAACCAAAGAGGATTTAATTAAAGAAGAGATAATGAAAGCAATTGCTAACGAGATGGCTGACTGCTGGTGGATGTTTGGCGAGGGGAAAGTTGATTATGTAAAAGGTATTGATTGGAGCAAAATAACTGGAAAAAAAGTTTGTGCTATTTGTTCTCGAATAAAATTTGATAGCGAAATTAAGGAATTAGGTTCTATTGATTCTTCTTTTTTTAAGAAGACACTTATTGATTCTAAAAAAGGAGGAGATACTTATTTTTATTATTTATATGGGATTCATGACGTCTCCAAAGTAAATTTTGAAGATATAGATTTAGGTGAAGAGTATATTGTTTTAACTGGTGTTGCTAAAAAAGGGTTTTTTGGGGCTGCAAAAGATATTGATAATTGGCTTTTAACAGGTGTTGATTTGTTAAATAGCTGGATCCCTTATTTTAAGGAACATAAAATGGCTGATTACAATGATAAAGAATATGGGCCTCTCCCTGTGACAATTAAGAAAAAGGAGGACATAGATAAATTAAATTGCACGGATTTTATAACAAAAGCATAATCAATAATTTATTTCCCGCCCGCCCAACCCTAATCGCCTATTCTTTCTTGTTAATTTAATTTACTATTAACAAAATTAATATTTTTATTAAGTACCTTTGTCTCGAGCAAAGCGAGCAATTTAGATAATTTTATTAATGAGATTTGTTTTTGAATTTAATGAAAAAGAGGAATTCTAAAAGAGGAAATATTCTGACAGAAAATGTTATCTTTATTGTTCTTAATTTGGTTTTTCTGACAATTTTAATCTTATTTTTGTTTTCAAAAATGGGGGATGTCGGGACTTTAGAGGAGAAAACTGCAAAGCAGATAGCATTGATTATTGATTCTGCAAAACCTGGAATGGAAATTAGTTTGAGCATAAAAGATGCTGTTGAAAAAGCAAACAAAGAAAATTGGGGAGGGAAAATAGTTTTTATTGAAGGGAATATTATCACAGTTCAGTTAAAAGAAGGAAGAGGGTACTCCTACTCTTTTTTTAATGATGTTGAATTAAGCAAAAATTACCACTATGCTAATGAAGGAAATGAATATGAATTTGCTGTCGAGGCATACAAAAAAGGGGGTGCTGTTGAATCTAATGAAGAAGCTGAATAAAAGAGGAACAGACAAAATAATTTCAGTGTATTGGTTTGTGATTTTGTT
>CAYUZQ010000034.1:0-5073 GCA_964448815.1 Candidatus Woesearchaeota archaeon | reverse complement strand
GTAATCCTTGCTTTTTTCAATCCAGCACTCATGCCGTGCGGAGCCAAAACCTTGTCTTTGCTTTTATCAAATCTTAATCTCTGTTTTAATTCAATTTCAACATCAACTGGCTTGGATGCAATCGCAATTTCCTGGGCAATCTGCACAAACTTTTTATTCAACTGGGAATCCTGAACTCTTGATTGAAACCTAGAATTCAACAAACTATCTCTAAGCTTAATCACATCCTGAATCTGAAAATCCTGCTCTGCCCAATATTTCGCATCATCATAAACCCATGCATTTTCATCTCTATCCAACGGACTTAAGATTCCCACATTCACCAAAGGATACTTCAGTTTTGAACCAACAAAAACACTTGGTGGAGAATTGCTGTCTAATCTGGAAATCTCTCTTAAATCCTTAAACTTAAAATTAGTTTCTGCTATTTTTTTAACAACTTCGAATTTTATGTCTGACATGAAAAAATAAGGTAATCAGAATTTATATTAGTTTATTACAACTTAAAAGGAAAACAAGTTTATATTTTTAATTGTAAACATTTAAGACATCAAAACCATCTTCCTCTTTTCTGGCAATTATAGCAACTGATTTAGAATTATCTTCAAAAATCTTTCCTAATTCATTAAAGGATTTACTCAATCTAGAATCATTAGAAACTATTGCTACAGACCCTCGTTCAAACCCAATAACAAAATCATAAATAAGAACTTCAAAATCAGTAGCACTTATTCCATATTTTGCTCTAAAATTAGGGGCAAGATTTATTATTCGGGCAGAAGTTTTCTCTTCTTTCTCTCTTAATTCAAGAACCCTTTCCTTTTCTCTAAAAACTTCAACCAAATCATTTCTCTTTGTCATTATCCCATCTGTCCTTTGCTTACCTATTAAAGGTATTAATTTTTCCTCCCAATAATTTATTGAAAGATATTCCCTAATAACATTTCTTGTGAGATAGCTCCTACCCCCTTCCTCAAGATGTTTTTTCATTAAATCAATAAAATTAATTTCGTTTATATCTGAACCAAGACAACCTACTAAAGCGCAAGTATCCCATATAAGATAATCAAATAATGAGGAGATTCTTTCTAAGGAATACAAAACAGACGATTCTTTTCTCATAAAATTTAACAGATAAAGGATATAAAAAGATTATTATTCAAAAACAATTATATCCAACCTCTCTTGAAAATTCCTTTGTCTCTAATTATAAAGCCGAGCTCTTTTTGAGGCAAACTTCTATGTTTTAATAAAATAGCTTTTTTTCTTCCGCTATCATTTTTCAATTCAATTATGCACTTGCTCCAGTATTTGAACAAATCCCCCCCAACAAGATTCATTTCTTTTTCTTTTCCCTGCCTCCATTCTTCTTCACTCTGAAATCCGCTATAAACTTGATTAGTAATAATAATTGGAATTTCCTGTTTTCTGGCAATTTCTGCAAGAACCCGCATTTGCTTTGCGACCTCCCTATTAACTAATCTTACTTTATTATTACTCTGTAATTTAACTGCACCGGAAGAATCCTGCCCCTTTCCGTGTGTAGACAGGGTTTTGGGTTCTGTAGCGCCGGGAATCTCTGATTCACGTGCGTCTCCCAACTCTAATCTATAAAGCATAGCCATTCCATCAACAACAATTAAACTAACATGCTCTTTTTTTATTTTATTCAATAATTTCAAAAAGCATTTTTTCTGCTCTTCAAAACTAGTTGGTTCTAAAAGAAAAATATTTTCTAAAACTTTTTCATAATCTTCTCCAATAATTTGTTTAACTCTGTCAACAGAAAAGCCTCCTTCTGTATCCACAAAAATAATCTTGTTTCCTTTTTTCGCCTGACTGCAGGATGCTAAAATGCAAAAGTTTGTTTTCCCGCACCCAGGAGGTCCAGCAAGCATAGTAATAATTCCTTTTTCATAACCCCCGCTCAGCCATTTATTTAAATCAAAACTTCCTGCTGAAATTTTATTTGCCATAAAATAATAAAGTGAAGAAGTTAATAAGGATTATGATGCTAAAAAATACTGCTCGCTAACGCTCGCATAATTGATATTGCTACGAAATTGCATCCCGCAAATTTCTCCGCTAAAAATTTATTATTGCATTAACAAATTTTCTTTAGGAGAAAAACTTGACGAAGTCAGTTTTGAGCAGACTAATTGCAAACGCAGTTGGCAAAACAATTTATTCAGTAGGGTCAACAACTCTTCCCATAAATAGAATATTCCCTGTTTCTTTCTGTTGTATGATAAATATAAATGGATGGTCTGCCCTGAAGATATTTCTTGGCATAGCACTTCCTACCATACCAACAGCAGTTGCAGCTGCTGCTTCTGTACCTTTTTCATCAACTTTGACATAAGCTTGATGAATTACGAAATCAATCCAGATTTTTTCTGCTGTTGTCATTCCTGAGAAATCTGCATTTCCTGCATCAAATGCAAGTGGCATTCCTAAAGCTTTTAAATTTTCATTTAAAGTATATTTTGTTTCAAATTCAAATTTTGGAAGTGATATTGAATCTAGTTTCGTTTCTTGCATTTGTGATTTGTATTCCTCAAGTTTTTCAACAGAAAATTCAATATCTTCAAGATTATAATCAGAAACAATTCTTTCGCCTGTTTCAAAATCATAATCTTCCCCCTGTTTTGGCAACAGGATTAACATTGAAATTTCTTCACCTTTGTAAGGAAGCTCTAAAATTTGCAATTCTCCTGCATCTGCATAATTGAATGTAGCTTTGTCATTATCCATAAACATCATTGGAGTTTTTACAACATTAGTAGGAGTTATTTTGAAGTCTTGGTCGTGAGTATCAGATTTATCAAATTCCCATTCCCAAGTGCCTTTAAAGTAAATAGCATTTGTTAAAACTAATCTTGTTAGTGCATTCAAAGAACCTGGAGGAAGCAAGTCTTTAATTTTATTATTAGTCTGCTCTTCTATGAAGCTATTGATTGTTTGCCTTGATTTTTCTGTTTCTCCGACAAAATCCAAATTTGCTGCTTTTCCGCCATAATACTCTTCAACTCTGCTTATATATTCCTCAAGAAAAGGATAATCCTGCTGAACCCATAAAGCGTTACCTGTTCTTAATTCATAGGCTTTTCCGTCTTCATTAATATCATTATAAATCGCAGCAAAATTCGGTCTTAATATATTATTTTCTGGAAAGTGAAAAACAGATTTCATTTCATCTGCTGTCTGTGCTTTTGCGCCCTCGTAGGTCATCGCCAAAGCAGCAGAAATACTATAAGGTGAATAAAAAATATTTTCTTGCTCGGATTTCTCTAATTCAGAATAGAGTTCAAAAGCAAATTGATTATTTGCATTCACTACTTCTTGGGTTCCTTGTTGTGTTGAACCAGTCTCATTAACTAAAGGTGGCTCTTGTGGTGAATAAGGAAAAATAAAGAATATTGCTGTAGCAGTTACAACAGCGACTAAAAAAATCGCCACCACAATTGTTAAAATGCTTTTGTTCATTATAAGTTAAAGAATAAGGAATATATAAATGTTGTTTTGACTTCAATTTCACTTGAAGTAATCCCCTCAGATTATTTCATCTTCTTAAAACCAACGAAATCCTTAACCTTCCGCACGTGGGCATGGTTTAATTTCGCGGAACAAAAAATTACTTTAGTTTTTTAAAATCACTTTCTATTTCATCAAGTTCCTTGGTTACAGAATCAACAGCATCACTAATTGCTTTTTTTGCTGTTTTTCCTTTTGTTTTAACCAAAAGTTTTGGCTTTTCTGTCGGGTGCTCTCTTTTCCAAGCCACAAATGTAACAGAAGAATCTCTATTAAGATAAACTCTAAGAAGTTCTGCAAGTGTCAGATTATCAAATTCACTTTCAATTTCATTCTTTGAACTTTTGAGAATATTCATTTCCATAATAAGAATTCACCAAGTTGGTTTATAAAATTTGTGATTAAGATTTGGGTTAAAAAAAGTTCCGACTGAAAGAATTTTAAGCGCAACGTCCCTTGAGTTTGGTTTTAGGAAAGTCCCCATGTAGAATCAGAAAATTTCTCCAATTTGAATAAATTATCAAGTTCTTCTTTAACTCTTCGAATATCTTCTTCATTAAGAGGGTTATATTCATCTTTATGACCATTAATAACTGGATCGCCAAATTTTTGCATTTTAGCCTTTTTTGCTCTGCAATATAAATGAACATGCAAGTGCGGTGCCCAATTACCATTATCTTGATAATTTATTCTTCCAATGTTAACTCCAATTTTTTTCATAGATGTTTTCATAGCTTCCCCAGATGCAATTGTAAATCTCATTAATTCAATTGCTTGCATTGGAGTTAATTTTGTTCGATCTTCAACAGAAATTTTTGGAGAAATTTTCACATGACCTCCTTCAAGCCTATCAATCTCAGGTCTTTCATGAGATTCTAAAATGAAGTTTTTTGTTTCATAAATAATTGCCATATTATTGATCTTATTTAAGATATAAAAACTTTGTGGGAACTTTCCGTTAAGAAACCAAATTTCACATAACATATTGGCATCATAAGCTTGCTCATGATACCATACCTTATAAGGGTGCTAACATAATTTTTTCACCTAAAGCAAGCCCATTTTATCTCTTCCCAAAAATTATCTTGTCCATTTCTTCATCAGACAATTCTTTATTATCTCCTTTAACAAACTCTGGTTTATCTTCAAACCCAACTTCTTCATTAAGAACATAATTTTTTTCCTCTTCAATTGGTTTCTTAAAAATCTCCTCTTCTTTCTTTTTTTTCATATCCTGTAAATCAGCAATAGTCAATGTCTTTGCAGTGACCGGGTCAAAACTAATTTCTTTCTCAAATTCCTGCTTTTGCTCAGTCTCTTTTTTTAGAAGTTTGATTTGTAAATAATTTTCAATTTTTTTAATAAGCCTGTAATTATTTTTAGGAAGAAAACCCTTTTCAATTGCTTTAATTGCTGCTTCTGGTTCTGCAATCGCTTTTGCAAATTGGCCTTGAGTCAGGTGTTTTAATCTTCTTGCTCTCATAATAACCCAGTGGAAATTATCAATAAGGTCCTCTGCCGAACCTCCCTCCCCGGAAA
>CAYUZQ010000033.1:2544-5111 GCA_964448815.1 Candidatus Woesearchaeota archaeon | reverse complement strand
AAAAACTCTGTCAGTTCTGCTTTGAATAAAAAAACAGCCGCTAAAATTCCCACTAAAACGAGCAACAGAGCTACCATAACAAAAAGCACCCATTCTCTCCCAGGTTTAAAATCTTCCTGCCCATAATTTGAAACTCTCTGGACTGTTCTTATCGGTTGCTGTGGCATTGCTTCAGGTTTTGATTTAATCTGCTGGACTGGTTGTGCATTTTGGGTTTGTTGTGTCTGCCGGGCTGGTTGTCCGGATTCCGGTTCCTGCAAAGCCCTTGCAGCAGCCTCAATATCTTCTTTTTTATAACCAGCATCGTAAAAACTCATCATAGATTGTCTGAGAGATTCCCCCCTGTTCAATGCTGATTTTAGCCCCCCAAGAATTTCTTCGTTAACCATTTTACAACAAAGAAACATGTGTTTAAAAATTATTTGTGGGGAATCTGTAAGTGTTAAGAAAGAATTAAATATAGTTTTGTGGATGATTAAAGATAAGTTCAATATTCTACTTCTCTTTTATCTCCTTCTATATTCTTATACAATATAGGAAATTTTTTTTTAACTTCTGATTCTGAAATTAATGTGAACATTCTTTGGAGTGCAGATAAGGCAGACCTTTTATCAAGTCTTGATCCAGAAGAATAGGCCCTATCTCTATAAGTTCTAAATTCTCCATATTCCATGATAAATTGCTCTATTTTTCCCATATTAGAGGATTATGTTCCAACTATTTAACTATTTCTTTTCTCTGGTATATACTTCAAAATCACAACATCACAACTTTAAAACTTTTCCATTTGAAGAAAGATGCGATGTTTCACCAAAGTTATAACCCATTTCAGAAGCAAGGTCAATCATGGGAGCCTCCTGCTGAAGCGTCCCGTGTGCAGGAATCACGTGCTTTGGATTTAACATCCTGATTAAGTCTCTTATGTCTTCTCTGCTCCCGTGTCCATGAACATGGATATCTGTCTGCAACCGAACTCCGATTCTCCTGAGTTTCGCGTCAAGTTTGTCTCTCAAAACAACATTTACAGGGGCAGGAATAACTGAAGATGAAAAAATCAAGTGGTCTCCTTCCCTAAATTTAAATGGCGTGCTTCCCTTGACAATCCTGTCCATCACAGAATTTTCTTCTGCCTGATGCCCCGTACATACAACAAAATATTTCCCCCTCTCTCTTTCCAGTTTTCTCAAAAAAGCTTCACGCTGTTTTCCATATTTAATAAGCCTGACTTTGTTTTTATGAGGCCAGAAATTAACTTTGGATGCTGCTTCAACATATTTACTCAGGCTCCTTCCAATAAAAACTATCTCTCTTCCTGTTTTTTTTGCAAGATTAACAATATTAATCAGCCGTTCTATATGTGAAGAAAAAGTCGTTGCAAAAAAAGCAGAGTTTTTTCCTCTTAGCTTAGAAAATGAATCTTCAAGCATATGCTTCGCTATTACTTCTCCTCCGGGCTTTTTTTCTGTTTGGGAATAAAGTGCGTCTGTCACAAGAACTTTTACTCCCGCCCTCCCCAGTTCCTTCAATTTTTTATAATTAGGAGGTTTTCCAATTGTAGGATAATTATCAAATTTAAGGTCTAACCCGTAAAAGAAAATTCCTTCTTTTGTGTGCAGTGCAACGAAGACGCACTGGATAGTTGAGTGCGTGGTGTGGACGAAATCAACTTTGTATTTCCCGGATTTCCCCTCGATAAACTGGAAAGAATCCGGCTGGACTATTTTTAGCGGGTTGTTTATTTTTATTTTTTCACCTTCTAAAATTGCCTCTAAAACTTTTATTGTGAAAGGGGTTCCGTAGATTGGAACTTCGGGATATCTTTTCATAATATAAGGAACCCCGCCAACATGGTCCAAATGTGCGTGGCTTATGAATGCTGCCCGAACATTTTTTCTCCACCCAAGTTTATCAAGAACTGTGTCATTTGGAATCGCCCCGAATTCCCTTAACTTTTTTTCAGTGTATGTATTTTCAAATCTTTTTCCTTTTTTTAATCTGTCAGTGTACTGTAAAAGATTTTCTTCCTGAAGTTCAACTATCCCAGGAATATAAAGTCCTGCGTCGAAAATAAAAACATCTTCTCCGACTTTCACTGCAGTCATATTTTTCCCCACTTCATTAAATCCGCCAATAGTGCAAACTTCCATCTTATTTATTCTAATTAGCAAAAAGAGTTTAAAAATTCTTGCAAAAGATTTTGTGATTATAAATCTTAGACAGGAAAAATTTTACTCATCAAATTAAAGAGTGCGGGCATTCCTGCACCATTTTCTTTACATGTATCACAAATATCTTTAGTTCTTCGCACAAATTCTCTATTTACCTCATTAGAACCTGCTGCTTTTTCTGCCTTACTTAATCCTTCTTGCACTCCTCTAAGAAAAACTGGTTTTTTCTTTGGAGTACATTTTGCAATACATACTTAAATTGTTTTTTAGAAAGTAACATTTCAAAAAGTTATGGGTCGTATCTGAAGCAACTGCATACTCCTCAGCCAAACTTGATATTATCCCTTTTAATTTTTTATGAACTCCATACATTTCATTATTTAATTTTATTTTTATAAA
>CAYUZQ010000033.1:0-2444 GCA_964448815.1 Candidatus Woesearchaeota archaeon | reverse complement strand
GAGCAATTTAACCACCAAAAAACTTATAAATAGTCACCACTTCTAAGTTTGGAACAGAGAAGAAAAAGATTTAAATGTATTATAAAATTCTCTAAAATTAAGATGGACACAATGAAATTGAAAATTTCAAGCATCCAATTTAAGGAGGCAAATTAAATTGGATATGCCGATAGATATGCAACATCAGGCAATGGGCTATGACAGGACATCGACAATGTTCTCTCCTGAAGGTCATTTGCTCCAGGTAGAATACGCTGAAAAAACAGTAAGGCTTGGAGTTTCAAGTATGGGAATGGTTTGCTCTAATGGAGTTTTTATAATCGCAGATAAAAGAATGGACGACAAACTTGTTCTCCAAAAATCTGCAGTGAGGATTCATGAAATTGACTCAAACATAATTGCAAGCACTGCGGGAATTACTTCAGACGCAAGAGTCTTGATTGAAAAAGCACAGGTTTTAGCACAGCAACACAGGATAACCTACGACTCTCCAATAGAACCTGAATTAGTAATCAAAGATGTCTCAAACTTAAAACAGCAGTTCACCCAATACGGTGGTGTAAGACCTTTTGCTATTTCTTTTATGATGGCTGGAATAAACGGGAAAAAACCAGAACTCTACACAAGCGATGTTACTGGAAATTATTTTTCATACAATGCAAACGCTATTGGGGAAAACGACGAGAAAATTAGAGAAAAACTAAGAGAGAAATACAACAAAGAACTAACAATTAAAAAAGGAGTTAAAGTTGCTCTTAATATATTTGAGGAAATTCAGGGGAAAAGGTTCAATCCTGAAAAATTT
Source organism: Candidatus Woesearchaeota archaeon (assembly GCA_964448815.1). GTDB lineage: Archaea > Nanobdellota > Nanobdellia > Pacearchaeales > GW2011-AR1 > CAYUZQ01. Next base: position 1,639 of record CAYUZQ010000033.1, on the reverse strand, counting down.
GAATTAGTTTATCTTGAGAATGACGGAGAAAAACCAATCAGAGTTGAAGGTGAAAAAATCAAGGAGTTTTTGAAATGACAACTACAACCGCACGAATTAAAAAAGCAGGAAAAAATTTTGAAGTAATTGTGGACTTGGATGATGCCTTGAAATTTAAGAAAGGAGAGATTTCTTCTATTGAAGCAGAAGGGGATAAAATATTCAGTGATTCAAAAAAAGGGTTTACAGCTTCTCCGTCGGATTTACAGGAAGCATTCGGAACAAAAGACACTAATGAAATAGCAGGAAAAATAATCAAAGAGGGGGAGGTTCTTGTGACTCAGGAGCACAGGGACGAAGAAAAAGAAAAAAAAGAAAAACAGGTTGTTGATTTTTTGGCGAACAACGCTATTGACCCTCAAACAGGAAATCCCCATTCAGCTGAAAGAATTAAAAGTGCTTTAGAACAAACTCATATCAATATAAAAAAGATGCCAATAGAAAGCCAGATTAAAGATATTCTCGAAGAAATAAGCAAAGTTATTCCAATAAAAATTGAAACCAAAAAAATTAAGATAACTGTTCCTGCTGTGCACACTGGAAAAGCTTATGGAATGTTAAATCAGTACAAGGAAAAAGAAAACTGGCTCAGCGACGGAAGTTTAGAAATAGTTGTGAACGCCCCTTCAGGAATGCTTATGGATTTTTATGACAAATTAAATTCAATCACGCACGGAAGTGCTTTGACCGAAGAGATAAAGGAAGAATGACAGAGTATAAATATTTTCGAGTAGATGAGACAGAAAAAGAAGGATATAGTTTAAATGGGTCAGTCTTTTTTAGAGTTAATAAAGAGAAGTTATCGGGATTAGAAATTTTATCTATTAATCCGGTAAAATGGGAAAAAGTAAAAATTATAGAATCTACTGAACAAGAAATTATGATGATGTTGAATACTCACAAATTTAAAAGAAAATGACAGAACGAAAAATAATAATTCCAGGGGAAGTGATTGTTAAAGGAAACGAATATCTTCCGGGTGAAGGAACAGAGAAGAGGGGAGATGAAATCGTTGCCTTAAGATTTGGTTTGGCAGAAGAATCAAATAAATTAGTTAAAGTAATTCCTTTGTCAGGAGTTTATCAGCCACGAAGAAGGAACGTTGTCATAGGAAAAGTCGAGAACATCACATTTAATGGCTGGGTTGTGGACATAGGAACCACTAACAACGCATTCTTATCTTTAGCAGAAGTTCCAAGATATGTAAACAAAGATGAATTAGATGAAGTAATGGATATTGGGGATATGATTGTTGCAAATATTTGGAGTATCAATAAAAGAGGAATAGATTTAACAATTAAATCAAGAGGCTTGGGAAAAATCGACGAGGGGATAATTGTAAAAATAAATCCGAACAAAGTTCCGAGAGCAATTGGGAAAGAAGGGAGCATGATAAATCTGATAAAAGATGAAACAAAATGCAATATTACAGTAGGACAAAATGGATTAATCTGGATTAAAGGGGAAAAAATAGAAGATGAGTTATTTGCCAAGAAAGCAATTTTGTTTGTGACTGAAAAATCTTTTGTTTCAGGTTTAACAGAAGAAATAAAAAAATGGTTTGATGAGGTGAAAGGAGGAAAAAATGAGTAAAGAAATA
>CAYUZQ010000032.1:0-5120 GCA_964448815.1 Candidatus Woesearchaeota archaeon | reverse complement strand
TTATAATATGTATATTAATATTATAATATGTATATTAATATAAATCTTAATATCATATTTATATACAAAAGACATAGGAAATAACATATATAAATGTTTCCCTAAGAATTTTTTATAAAACATGATTAGAATGAAATAGCCTTGGATCTTGTTCTTTTCTAAGAATTTCTCCCCATGCGTCCAGTAATTGAGAGGCAAATTCAGCTTCTCCAGAATCTAATGTTTTACTCTCAAGTTTTCCAAGCATCTTTTCTAAATCTCTAATTATTTCCCCAAAATTTATAGTGGGCTCTTTAGAAATTAAAGATAATTCTTCATATGCTTTATCTCCTTCGACAGCTTTTCGATTGAACTTAAAAATACCTTCTCTGTATTCTCTCTTATTTTTTAATCCTGCATTTACTTTTTCAGAGTAATCTTTAAAAATTTTTATAGAAACTTCATAATCCTCTAATCGTAGTAATGTTCTTTTTGCGAGATAAACTATCAGCGCTGTGCTGATACCATATAATGCTGAGCCTAATTCAATATTCTTTTTTTTTGGAGTTCTCCTTCTTATTTCTTCTGGAGAGGCGTATAATCTTTCTTCCATTTTAATCTTCGGTTTCTACTCTTGGAGCGAGTATAAAACTTAATTCCATGTCGGTTGTTCGAAGATCCATTTTTAGCGGATGGTCATTTGCAAAATTTAAAACTGTTTTTTCGCAAAGCTTCGCACCTTTTATGAATTTTTGCAGATATTCCAGGCTGTATTTTGATTTGCAATTTTCCGCTTCAGAAGATTTTTCAAAACTTCCACTGGAATAAGCAGAACTTATCTTTGCTTCATCCCCGGAAAACTCAGACCTTGCAGAATTCAGACTTTTAGCTTCAATTATAAACTTTCCGTCTTCAATTGTAAAAGAACAGGCGTCTGCAACAACTCCGCAATCCTCGACTGAAGAAATAAAATCAATTGAGTTTAATTCAACTCTTGAGCTAAACTCCAGGTTCGGCATTTCTTTTTCCTCGTCCTCAATTTCAAGAAGGCTCAGACTAAAATTTCTTTTAATTCTGTCCTGAATTTGAATATCTAACATGTTTTCTTTTTTTTCTAAAATAAGAGAGCTCCCCAAACCGCATCTTTTCAAAATTCTTTTTAAATTATCCAAGTTAATTCCAAGACTTTCCTCTCCTGTTTCAAACTGTGAAAAAGCGCTTCTCGGCAACTTAAATCCGACCATCGCGACATTTGCAGGGTCTATTGCAGTAATGCTCATGCCGAATTCATTCACTTTGAGCCTTGCTTCTGTGACCAACTCAGAAATAATTTCAACTGCTTTTGAAAGCAAAACAGGATTTTCTAATTTAGTTAGCATACCTTTAATATAACCGTCTGTCTTTTAAACATTGTTATAATAAACAATATAAACCTTGCTTCATTTTTTCTATATGGAACAAAATCCTTCTTCGTACAAAGAAAAAAGAATAAGGAAAATAATCCAATTATATTACTCAAGACCTGATGTTCAGAAAGCGATTTTTGAATTTTCTAAAAACAGGGAGGTTTGTCCAAGGTATTTCGAAGGTTTTGGAAAGCGTCCTGACTCCCTCCAGTACTTAGGGGATATTTTTGAAATGGCAAAAAAAGGCGCAACATCTTTTCATTGTTCAGAAGAATTATGGCAAGACCCTTTAAAGATTGTTACTGGCATGAACGAAACCCAGTCAAATGAATTGAGAATCGGATGGGATTTGTTAATCGACATTGACAGCAAGTATATAGATTACAGCAAAATTTCTGCAGAATTAATAATTGACATGCTGAGATTTCACGGAATTAAAAATATCGGAGTAAAATTTTCAGGAAGCAAGGGATTTCATATTTTAATTCCGTGGAAGGCTTTTCCAAAAGAAATTAACAATGTAAAAACTTCAGACATGTTTCCGGAATATCCGAGGATTATTACCCAGTACATCACGGAAAAAACTAAAGAAAGATTAATTGAAAAAATTTCAGGGCTGACAAAACCCAATAAATATATAAAAGATTTTCAGGCTCCTGAGCAGGTTATGCCGGATATTATTTTGGTTTCACCGAGGCATTTGTTTAGGATGCCTTATTCTTTGCACGAAAAAACAGCATTGGCGAGTGTTGTTTTAAATCCGGAAGAAATTTCCGATTTCCAGATGATAGATGCAAACCCATTAAAAATAAAGATTAAAAATTTTATGCCTGATGTAAAAGAAGGGGAAGCTTCTGAACTTTTGATGCAGGCACTGGATTGGCACAAGGAAAATAAAATATCTCGTGGAGATTCTGAAGAAAAAATTACAGGAAAATATGCAGATTATAAACCAATTAAACTTGTTAATCTTTCTGAAAAAAACTTCCCCCCTTGCATTCAGAAAATTTTGCAGGGTTTAGAAGATGGAAAAAAAAGAGCCCTGTTCGTTCTCATAAATTTATTCCGTTCTGTTGGAATAGAAAAAGAGGAATTAGAAAAAAGAATCAACGATTGGAATGAAAAAAACAGCCCGCTTCTTAAGCAAGGTTACATTAAATCCCAGCTTTCCTGGAGTTACAGAAGAAAACCAGTAATGCCCCAGAACTGTAAAAAGTTTTATCAGGGACTCGGTGTTTGCTCTCCTGATGATTTTTGTAAATTAATAAAAAATCCTGTGAGTTATGTTATAAAAAAGAATTTAATTGAGAACAGGAAAACCGAAGAAAAGAAGTTTTCGAGAAAGGATGGAGGCAAATAAGAGGAGTTCAAAAATATTTATAAACGACAATTAATTATATATTCCATGAAAAAAATATTAATTCCTCTATTAATTATAATTTCGCTTTTGATAATTGGAATATCAACATTTTATTTTTTAGGCAATAATCCTTTAAATCAAGAAAATGCTCAAAATATTATTGAAGGCCCTCCAATAGAAGAATATTGTGGGGGAAATATAGAATCCCACACTTTTGTTAAAGGATTAACTCTTGATTTATGTTGTGATGAAGCAATCATTAAAAGATGTTATAGATTCGGTTTTGATGAAAATGGAATGGCACCTACAATGTATGAAGCAAAATTTAAAGAAGTTCAAGGTGAATGGAAGGTTTATCAAGAATATTTTCCAGAATATGAAGGGTTTTGCACGTACCAAATAGAAAACGGAGAAATTACTGGAAGATTCTGTGAATAGGAGAATTTATTTATTTCACAAATGGAAGAATCGCAAGAGAATAATTCAAAAATATTTATAAACGACAATTAATTATATATTACATGAAAAAGAAGGGGCTTTTGTTTAGTGTGTTAGTTTTTTCCTTGATATTTGTTATGCCATTTTTAATTGCAGATGAGACAGAGGATATAGACAAAGCATATGCCTGTCTCGAGGGAAAAGTAAACGAAACCTGCTCTTCTTCTTTGGAAGACAATATATTCGCTTTATTGGCTGTAAAAGAATGCAGGAACGAAGTTGTTTCTGCCGCAAAAAATAATGAATGCTGGCCGAACTCTGGCTGCAAAATAAAAACAACTGCTCAGGCAATTTTAGCTCTGGATAAAGCAGGGGTTGATACATCTGATGCAGAGGCATGGCTTTTATCCCAAAATATAACTCCTTCAAATCTTGGTTGGTATTTGGAAATTGAAAGCACAGAGAAAACAACATGCACAATAACTTATTCTGGTTCATCATATCCTATAGAAATAGGAGAAGATAAAAAGATAAATTCTCCAGCAGGAAGCTGCTTGAGTTTGTCGGATTTAGACGGGAATCCTTCTACTCCTTCTGACAATGATTACTGGCTGAAAATTGATTCAAAATGTTATGGCAAAGAATTTGAAATTTCATGTGAAAAAGGATTTCTCACAACATTATTATATCAAAAACCAGACTCTTCAACAATTTATGTTTCAGGAGATGCTAAATCAGCATCAGCCGGGGGAACAACAAAAGAGAAAATAAATTCTTTATGTTTTGCACAAGGAAGTTCTTGTGACTATGAAGGAAGTTTGTGGGCAACATTGGTTTTAGATTACTTGGATTCAGATTATGACTCAATTCCTTATATGCCTTATTTGATTACTATGAAATCTGAAAATACAGAATTTTTTCCTGATGTTTTTTTGTATCTTTTAACAGATGATGCAAACTTTCGTTCTGAAATATTAGGACAGCAAATAGGAAAGGAATATTGGAAAGCATCAACATCAGGAGATGAATTTTATGATACTGCATTGGCATTATTGCCTTTTCAATACGAAGAATCTTTAACAGAAAAAACAGACGCTAAGAACTGGCTTTTGGAATCTCAGGGGGGTGACGGATGCTGGAAGGGAGGGAATGTCCGGGACACTGCATTTATTTTATATTCTGTCTGGCCAAGAGAAATTAGCAATGGTGGTGGAGGCGACGACGAAATTGATTGTGAAGATGCTGGTTATTCTTGCATGTCAGTTATGAGCTGTGAAGACGCTGGGGGCAGTGTATTAGCAGATTACTCCTGTTTTGGAATTGAGGTTTGTTGCACAGAACCAGAAATCTCAAAGGAATGCGTTAAAGATTTGGGGGGAGAAATTTGCAGTTCAGGTGAAGATTGCACGGGGGGAGTTTGGGAAGATGCTTCTGATTTAAGTTATGGGGAGAAATGTTGTGTTGGTGGAACATGTGAAGATTCCGGAGCAGAAGTTTCAGAATGTGAACGCTATGGGGGGATTTGCAGAACTTCATGCGATGATGAGGAGGAAGAAAACAGTGATGAATGTGATTATTCAGGAGATGTTTGTTGTGTGGAAAAAACAGCTCTTACTCCTGAAAAAAATTACTGGTGGATTTGGGTGCTTTTATCATTAATTGTTTTAACATTAATAGGAATAATTTTCAGGGATAAATTAAGACCTTTCTGGTTTAGAATGAAATCAGGATTTAAAAAATCAAAACCCCCTGGACCAGGAGCACTTCCTCCTTTAAGAACTGCAAGAAGAGTAATTCCAAGAAGAATTTTGCCCCCAACACAAAGAAGACCCCCAACAAGACCAGTGCCTCATCCAGCGTCTAAACCAAAAAGTGAAATAGACGATGTTCTGAAGAAATTGAAAGAAATGGGGAAGTAAGATTTATTTTTTCATATT
>CAYUZQ010000031.1:1070-5251 GCA_964448815.1 Candidatus Woesearchaeota archaeon | reverse complement strand
TTCAACGCATTTTTAACATCTTTCAGAAGCTGATTCATGCTGTATTCAAGTTGCTGTTTGTTTTTTGTTCCTGTACATACTAATTTGCCGTTGCTGAAAAGCAGAAAAGTTGCATTTGGTTCTATTAATTTGTAAACAAGCCCAGGAAATTTTTCTGGTTCGTATTCTGTATTCTGCATTTCCAATGCCAAGAAATTTAAGTTCAGTTTCAAATCAATTGTTCCTGAAGCAACAATGTTCTGGACTGTTATTTTCGGTTTTGCTGTTATATTGACATTTATTTTTCTGAGTTGTTTTATCACAGCCTGTATAACCTGTCTAACTTGTGCTGCAGATTTTGTTCCAGTGCAGACAAGGTTTCCCGACGAGAAAACAAGAACTGCGGATTTTGGTTCTTTTACTCTAAGGATAACCCCTGGAAAAGAATCAGGATTATATTCTGTATTGGGCTGGGTCCTTGCTAATTTTGTCAATGGAATTGGTTTTCCCAATGAAGTTGTCGCGACAATATTCTGTATTTTGTAATTGCTTGATTTGGATGCCATTCTACAATAAATTATTAGAGGAGTTAATTTATAAAGGCTTCGACGTGAAATAATAATTAAAAATTTAATTTATTAATAATCTCTTTTATTATATCCTTAGGGTTCTGTTTACTAATATTATAAATAATATGTTTAATAGAGGATTTTTTTAATAATTCCAATAATAGTTCTTGTTGTAAAGTATAATAATTAATAATCTCTTTTTTATTTCCTTTTTTACGAACATAATCGGCCCATTTAGGAGGTCTTTGTTTCATTGCATTGAATATTCTTTTTTCTATTTTTTTCTTATCTATCTTCAAGAAAATTAACAAGCTTGTTTTTTTCAATAAATTTTCAATACTTTCAAAATCTTTTATTGAACTTTTAGTTCTAAATATGTGAGTGAAATATAATCTATCAAAAATAAGAATGTCTTTTTTTTGAGTTAATGTTTTTTTGATTATCTTCTTTAGATGAGCAATAGCAATCTTTTTATTAGTATTATGAAGAAATGGCATTAAGGTTTCATCTTCTTCAATAACAAGATAATTCAACTTCTTCTTCTTAAAATATTTTTCTAACTCTTTTTTTATTGTGGTCTTTCCACTTGTTGCAATTCCTTCAAGTATTACTATTTTCATTCTTAAATTTCCTCAACCAAACTTCCAATTTCTTTTTTGTTTTGTTCGCTTGATTATCCCCACCCAAATGCTCTCCAAAGTTCGCTCCCGCCCTTATTTTTTAATGAATTAAAATTTGGCTCGCTTATCATCCGTAACGATAATTTCTTTTCTGCTTTTCAAAATCTTTCTCAACTTCTTTAAGCGTTGTTATTTCTGAAAGGGGCTTGTCAGTTCTTAATGCTGTGAATCTCGGAAATCTCAGTGCGAACCCAGAATTATAATTTGGGGATTTTTGAATTTCCTGGTATGTTACTGAAACTATTATTTTTGGTTTTATTTTAACCTGTTTTCCTTTTTCGTTTATGATTAAGGGTTTGATTTTTTTTGTTAATTCATCAAACGAAATTCCCTGCTCAGTTTTTTCTTTTATGCCTGTCCCAACTTTTCCTATTTCTAAATATTTATCTCCTTTTTTGCATGAAAGAATAAAACTTGACATCCATCCCGAGCGTTTCCCTTTTCCATATTCTGCTCCTGTAATAACTAAATCCAAATCCCTTTCTTCTGGTTTTATTTTCAGCATGTGCCCGACTCTTCGTCCTGGTTTATATTCTGCTTTGAGATTTTTCATCATGACTCCTTCCTGATTATCTCTCAAAGCTTTTTTGTAAAATTCTTTTGCTTTTTTTTCATCATCTGTTATAATCTGCTTTGCGAATATTATTTGATAAGGATGATTTTTTATTATTTTTTTTATCAAGGCAGTTCTTTTTTTGAAAGGTTCTTTTATCCGGGATTTTCCGTTGTAATAAATAATGTCAAATACATTTACTTCTACTGGAAGTTCTTTTTGGAGTTTTTCAATGTGGTGTTTTCTTCTAATCCTCTGGCTTATTTCCTGAAAAGGTCGGTACTCTTTTGTTATTCTGTCAAATCCAACTGCCTCTGAATCAAGAATGAATGATTTTCCTTTTACATATTTTAAAATATACTGCACCACTTCCGGGAATTGTTTTGTTACATTTTCCAGTCTCCTTGTAAACAAATTTATTTTTTCCCCTTGTTTGTGAATTATTAATCTGAACCCGTCGTATTTATATTCTATTGCACACGGTTTTCCCAGTGCCTTAAAACCTTCCCCAATTGTCGCAACTTTTTGCGCGAGCATTACTTTTATCGGCTTCCCGACTTCCAAAGATATTTTTTCCATGTCTTTTATTTTGCCTTTTTTCGTTGCTTCAAAAACCACTGCCAAATCATTTGACTGGTCTATTGCTGTTTGGATTTTTATTGATGCTCCTTTCTCCCCTTCAAAAAAAGCAGAAGCAATTGCTTCTCTGATTGTGCTTTCTTTGGTTCCTATTCTCAAATCTCCTATTAAGGTTCTTACTAAATACAGGGCTTCTATTGGGGATGCAGAAGTCAGCAGTTCTGTTATTAATGCAATTTTTTTCCCCACTGTTCCTTTGCCTTCAAGTTCCGGAAGTTTTCTTAAATTAGCCAGAACTTTTTCAGTTGTTAAAATGTGGCTTTGAAGCGTAGACTGTTTTTTATGTGATATAAATTTCTCAGCGACTTTTCCCAAGTCCCCTATTTTCCTCCATTCCTGAACAATCTTTTTTGATTCTGTTCCTGTTGCCTTTGAAATCGCTTTTATTGCTAATTGGTTGCTTATTCCGATTCGCCTCTCGTCATATTCCGGGTAAATATCTCCCATCAACAAATACATAATCTCCTTGTCCTGTTCAGAAAGGTATCTTAAAAATTTAGAAAGAATTTTTATTTTTTCAAGACGTTTTGTTGTGCCTGAAAGTTCTTCGTAAAGTTCTGCAAGTTTCTGGTATCTCATTTTAGTTTTTTTCGCATAACATAAGAAGACTTTTCAAATCCTTGTTTTGCAAAATTTTTTATTGAAGCATTATTTTTAACGAGAATATTAACTTCAATTTCTTTAACTCTTTTCTTCTTCAGCCAATTTATTAATTCCATTGTTAATCTCTCCCCGTTTTTCATTCTTCGATATTCTTTTAGAACATATAACTTATCTACCATCCCAATTTCTTTATCAGAATTTTTAATATGTGCCTGTCCAAATCCAATAATTTTAGATTTTTCTTTTATAATTAACAATATCCAATTCTTCCCATAAGTTCCTTTACGGAAATTCTGAATCCTCTTTTTGGAATCCCTTCTTCTTTTCAAAATTGCCTGATTGCTTTTTTTAGGATATTGTGTTTTATATTCATCAATATAAGTTTTTTTATAGATATTTTCCACTTTATTTATATCCTTTAATCCAGCTTTTTGTATCTCGACTTTTTTTGTATCTCTGTATCTCATATTAAATTGTGAAGTTTAATTAAACTGTAAGTTACTGTGGCGATATAAACTGATTGGAGAATTATGAATATGATGTCTCTAATATAAATGCTGTAAATTAACAAGCAGACTCCCCCTGCTAATAACAATGAAAATATTATTTTTTTCATTCTTTTTTTCATAGATAGCAAAAAGGTTCCAAAGATAATTGATACTAATCCAATAATTGCTATTACATAAAAAATATTCATCACCATTTTGTTAAAAAGAAAAGAAGAAGGAGTTTTTAAGATTTGGGATTTATATAATAGAAAATATAAATTTTTAAAAGGTGATTTTATCTATCCTTTTTTATGAGGACGAGGGAGGTTCAAGGAATTATAAATGAAGGAAGAGGATTGAAAGAATATTATGATTTTTATGGTGTGGGAAGGGAAGTAGGAAGTTCTTTATTAGTAGTTAAGCATAAAGAATCTAAAGAGTTTTATATTATTTTGGGAGATTCTTCTCCGAGTAAATTAGAGGCTCTTTGCCCTAAAAGGAAATTTTCTTTTCCTAATGCTGACGATGTGATAGGACTAAATGATGATTGGGTCGTTTTTTCATCAGAACGTTTTAATTTTAATTCTTTTTCTTTATTTTCTTTGTTTTCCATAATTTATATTATCTATAATAATCTTTCTTAATAATCTTATTAGAAAAGAGTTGTTTT
>CAYUZQ010000031.1:0-1060 GCA_964448815.1 Candidatus Woesearchaeota archaeon | reverse complement strand
AAGTTCCAATTATAATTGAAATTAATCCAAGGATTCCAATTGTTTTGTAAATTATCATTTTCCTCTTTATGGAATTAAGAATAAGTTGTTTTTAGGTTTATTCAGAAAGTTCTTCAACTTCTTTTTTTCCTTTTTCAAATTCTTCAACTTGCTCTTTGTCTTTTTCAAGAAGAAGTGTCTGAAATTCACCGACGTGCGTTTTTTCTTCTTTTGCAATGTCCAGCAAAACTTCTTTTATTTTTTTGTCCTGTGTTTTTTCTGCGAGTTGTTCATAAAGGTTTATTGCATCAAGTTCTGCAATCATGCCCAGTCTGAGAATTTCTTTGTCAATATTTTCTTCAGAAACTTTGCTTAAGTCAATTGGAAATTGTGATAACATGGTTATGAAAAGAAGGAAGGGTTTTTATAATTTATGGGGTAGATTATACAAAGAAACATAAGCACTAAAATCAGAAGACCACATACTTTTTTTTATTCCAATTTTCCCAGTAGTTCCTTCTGGGATATCAAAAATTATCTGTCCTTTCTTTGTCAGTCCAGGATTTAATTCTTCAAAAACTAAATTATTATCTAGATAAACCCAAGCATCATCATCTTGTTCAAATTCCCTTCCCTGATTATCAATAATGTAAATTTCATTATTAATATACTCTGCTTCATTGCCAATGTTTTCCACTTCAACATCAATTATCCAAAAAATTCCATCTGCTTGATCATTAAAATATTCGCTTCCGATTATAGATGTTCCTTGAACATTTGTGAATGTATAAGCAAAATTTTCTACTACAATTTTATTTCCGAGAGAATATGTTTGAATTGTTGTGGCTGAAGATTCAACTTCCTCTTGTGAATTATCTGAGCTGATATTTGAGATTATAGAAATGATGATTAAAACTCCAAAAAATATTCCAATTGCATAGTAAGGATGTTTGCTAATCCACCCCTCTTCTTTTTCATATTTAACCCATCTTGTGCTTTTGCTTGCAATAATAAAGATATCTATTAGATACCAAATTCCAAATCCTCCGAGAGTTATTAGTTTAAGAAAACCCACAAATCC
>CAYUZQ010000030.1:0-5618 GCA_964448815.1 Candidatus Woesearchaeota archaeon | reverse complement strand
AAGTATTTAAAGCTTTCGGTTGTTAGTCTTTTGGAAGTAGTAACAATTTTTGCCCAATCTCTATTTAGGCCGACTCAAAAATTGCACATAACACACCATACTATCTACTTTATTAGATAGTATATGTCATCGGGGGGTGAAAAGAGAACTTTTTAAATCTTTGAGATTAATAGTAAAATTATGCGGGGTTTGTTGGAGAAACTTGAAAAAGAATTGAAAATAAGAAACTTTTCTAAAAAGACAATTAAATCTTATCTTTATTCTGTTGAAGAATTTTTAAAATATGCTAAAAAGAAGGGGCTTAATTCTGAAACATTAAAGGAATATATCTTAAAAAATTTAGGGAGGCAAAATCCCTCTTCTGTTGCAAAAGATTCCTTTGCAATAAAATTCTTTTTTGAAAAAGTTCTAAATGAAAAAATTAATCTTCCCCCAATTAAGAGAAACAAAACCCTTCCAGACATATTAACTATTGAAGAGGTTCGGAAAATTATCAAAGCAACTACAAACATTAAACATAGTCTGATAATTAAATTGCTTTACGGATGTGGGTTAAGAGGTAGTGAAATTGTTAATCTGAAAAAAGAGGATGTAAACTTTAAAGAAGATTTAATAAAAATAAATTTATCAAAAGGTAAAAAAGACAGATTTATAAAAATTCCGGCATCAATAAAAGATGAATTGAAAAGTTATTTGAAATTAAAATCCGATGAAATTTTATTTTCCTCAAATCGCGGAGGGAAATTATCAATCAAAACCATTCAAAAAATTGTGCAAAATTCTGCTAAAAAAGCCGGCATTAAAAAGAGGGTTTATCCTCATTTATTAAGACATAGTTTTGCCACGCATTTATTGGAACAGGGAACAGACTTGAGGATTATTCAAAAACTTCTTGGACATAGTGATATTAAGACAACCCAAGTTTACACACAAATTTCTCAAGCATCAATAAAAAATATAAAAAGCCCTTTGGATTATATATAATATGAATGAAAGCACCCCAACAGAATTAGAAGAAATAATCAAAAAAGAAAAGAGCATACTCAAAGAAATTGCTTCTCTCATGGGGGCTCTTAAAATAACAAAAGACATCGGAGAAAAGAGAATAATTTCCTCTCAGCTGAAATCTCTAAAAAGTTCCTTAAGGGAAACAAACGAAAATGTTTCAGAAGTCCTGAATAAAAAATCCATCACAAAACCTTTAACTTCCCAACCAATTTCTGAAATTTCTGAAAAACCAGCTGAGCAGATTTCTGTCAAAAGCCCAAAAAAAGTTAAACTTGCAAAAGAAATGAAACTTCACGGGCTTGAAAAAGAAACCTTGAAAAGATTAAAGAAAAAAGAAAAGAAAGTTGTTAAACAAAAAACAAGAAAACCTAGCGGATACATTAAAATGGCAAACAAAATTTTTTTTGATTTCTCAACATCTGTCGTTAATAAAAAGATATTTGATTCCCTTAAAAAAGATTTAGTGAAAACCAACCTGCAAATAATTCCCGCAGGTTATATCTCTCTAATTTTATTTACAACTTTGTTATCCGCAGTTGCCGGGCTTTTTGCTTTTTCATTTTTTTTGTTTTTCAATTTAGGAGCTGAATTCCCTTTCATCACTAAAGTTACAGAAAATCTCGGAACGAGGTTTTTAAAAGTTTTTTGGATTTTATTTATTGTTCCTCTTGGAACTTTTTTTATTATGTACATTTATCCTTCCTTGGAAAGAAAATCCACTGAAAGCAGAATCAATCAGGAACTGCCATTTGCAACAATACACATGTCGGCAATTTCCGGCTCGATGGTTGAACCGAGCAAAATATTCAGCATAATTATTTCAACAACAGAATACCCTTATCTTGAAAAAGAGTTCACAAAATTAATAAATAAAATAAATATTCAGGGATATGATTTCGTCAGCGCACTGAGAAGCAATGCAATAAACAGCCCGAGCACAAAACTTTCAGAATTATTTAACGGATTAGCTACGACAATAAATTCCGGCGGCAGCCTCAGGAACTTTTTTGACAAAAGATCTGAAAGTCTGCTTTTCGACTACAAAATCACAAGGGAAAAACAGACAAAGTCAGCTGAAACATTTATGGACATCTACATTAGTGTTGTTGTTGCTGCCCCGATGATTCTTATGCTTTTATTGATGATGATGAAAATAAGCGGACTGGGATTATCTTTAAGTGCTTCTATGATCAGTTTAATAATGGTCTTAGGGGTTTCAATGATAAATATCCTCTTCCTGGTATTTTTACATTTAAAACAACCGAGTGAAGGATAAAAAGAATGATAACAAAAAAAATACAATTGATTGGTGGAGGTTTGGCATTACTGATTATTCTCTTCTCTTTGCTTTTCGTAGAAACTGAATTTTTCTTTTTTATGGTGGGCATAGGAATTCTGGTAGGAGTCTCGCCATTTGTGTTTTCAATGATTTATGAAGCGAGCATAATTTCTGAAAAAGAAGAAATGTTTTTAGAGTTCACGAGAAATCTCGCTGAAAGTGTGGAAACAGGAACCCCGGTAAGTAAAAGTATAATTAATGTGAAAAACAAATCATACGGAGTTTTAAGCGAGAACATTGATAAGTTGGCTAATCAAATTTCTCTGGGAATCCCGTTAAATATTGCCCTTCAGACATTTTCAAAAGACGTGAACAACAAAACAATTTCAAGAGCCCTGACATTAATCGGGCAGGCAGAGAGGGCGGGAGGGGATATTGGAGAAATACTTGAATCAGTTGCAGGAGCTGTAAACATGTCAGATAAATTAAAAAAAGAAAGAAAATCTGCAATATCCACTTTGGTTATTCAGGGGTACATTATCTTTTTTATATTCATAATAATTATTTTAGTTATGCAATTCAAGATACTTCCAATGATTTCAGGCATAGCGGACATAGGGGCAGTTGGAATTAAAACAGGAGAATCAATAGGGCAGGAAGAAATGTCAAATTCATTTTTATACTTGCTTTTGATTCAGGGGCTTTTCAGCGGCTTGATAATAGGAAAACTTACAGAAGGAAATATCAAAACAGGAATAAAACATTCTTTTGCACTGATGCTGACATCATTTTTAGTTTCCACAGGAGCGAACTTATTTTTTGGATGATGGTTTGAATTGGATACTAATCTATTAACTTTAGAGTAGTAATAAATCGGAAGATTTATAAAGAAAAATATCTATTTTAATTAATGAAAATTAAATCAATTTATGAAACAAAATGAAATTACATAAACAAATTATTTTGTATCCCCTAATTGGAATAATGAGTTTGGGCTTACTTGGATGTTCCCCTTCTAGCTTAAATCGAAAAATTGATAAGCTAAACCAAAAGATTGATGGGACAATTGATCAGAGTAGAACAGAAAGAACAAAGTTAGAAGAAAGATTATTTGTAACAGCACAGGGCGTATATCCTAAAGAGCACGATGTTAGAGCTGAAGACATTTATAAGATGGCTTTTTATATAGTGTGGGCCAAGCATGGTTATGCAAGAAGGGAGGCAGACGGAAGTATAAGTTTGCTTCCTGTTGGTCTGGGGGGTACAGGTATAGAAATTGCTGAAGAAATAAAGAAAATAGCTGGCGATGATAATTTAGTAAGTTTAGATGAACTTAGAAAAGCTAGGAAAAGATTCCCATCAGACTATGAACCAGGCCAATATTAACATCCACAAAATTATAAAAATTATTCTTCATGAAGCAGTTGTGCTGGTACTCTTTCTATCTTCTATCTAATTTTTAAATAACATATTTAATAAACCTAAACTTCTTTATCTTTATTATGAAAAAAAGAGGCTCGCATGTTGGCATGGTTTTGTCATTTGTGGTGTTCATAACATTCCTGGTTTTTTTGTACTCTGTCGTAGAACCAGCAATAAAAACGCAAAAAGACGAGCAGGCTCTTTTAAATTATCTAAAAGCAGAATTAATAAAAAAAATTTCTGCAAATTTAACGAGCGCGAGCATAATCATTGATGACACAGTCTCCAGTAATTGCATTCAACTTGAAAATTTAATAACTGAAACTGAAGTCGGTTCGAAACTTATTGTCAAGAACAATTCAGGAAAGATTTTCACAGCAAAAATTTTAGGTGACAATTTATTCATAGACCGGGAAGGTACTGGGAATATTTTTTTTAAAATTTATTTTTCAGAGGAATTCAAAGAAACTGAAGAAGAAGCGATGGAGGGTTGCGAAATTTTAAATAAAGAGTCAGAAGGTTACAAAATTGGTTTGATAAGAACAGAAAAAAATATTTTTGAAACAAAGATAGTTGGATTAATAGAAAGATATGCGGACGATTATGGGAATTTAAAAAATGAATTGAAAGTTCCTTCTGGAAATGATTTTGGCTTTGGTTTTATCTATAATAACGGAACAGCAATAGAAACAGAAGAAAAAAATTTATCAACAAATATTTATACAGAAGAAACTCCGATAATATACATCAACGGGAATGCGGGCATTTTGTCAGGATTTATAAAAACAAAAATCTGGTAAAATGTAAATTTGATTTAAAATGTTAATAAAAAATAAAAGAGGTTGGATAAGGATAGTGGAAGCTTTTATTGCAGTATTGCTAATAGCGGGTGTCGTACTGATAATTTTGGATAAGGGATATCTAAAAAAAGAGGATATTTCTCCGGAAGTTTATGACGCAGAACTTAAAATTTTGAAAGAGATTCAGTTAAACAACACCCTTAGAGAAAATATTTTAACTGCCAGCCCACTCCCGGTTAACTGGAGTAATTTTCCCCAAAGTGTTAAAAATAAAATAATTAATGACATCCCAAGTTATTTGAACTGCAGTGCGAAAATATGCGGGATTGAAGATATATGCACAATAGATGGAAATTTAGGAAAAGATATTTATGCCCAATCAGTTATTATAACCACAACTTTGACTGAACTAGATTACAGACAATTAAAATTATTTTGTTGGGAGAAGTAATGAAATTCAAATTCCTCGAACACACTGCAGATATAAAATTCCAGGCATTTGGAAAAAATGTTAAAGAGGTATTTGAAAATTCAGCTTTAGCTCTGAAAAGCGTAATATGCAACGGGAAAGTTGAAAAAAGGAAAAAAATTAAAATAAAAGCCAAAGGAAAAGATTTTGAAAGTCTGCTTTACAATTTTTTAGAGGAGTTTTTATTTTTGTTTGACAGCAGGAATTTTTTGGTTTCTGAAATTAAAAACTTAAAAATTAAGAAATTTCAGATTGAGGCAGAAGTTTTGGGTGATGATGCTAAAAATTATAAAATAAAACAGCATGTTAAAGCAGTTACTTATAATGAAATGTTTGTAAGACAAGATTTAGTTGGTAAAAAAAATAAATGGATTGCACAAGTTGTGCTGGATGTTTGAAAGTTTTGTCTCACTCGTTTTCTCATTGATATATCTCACAATCAACTTTGTTAGATTGTTCGCTTTTTAATTCTGTTAATAGATAAAAACTAATTGTGAGCTAAGCGAACCTCATTTAGAAATTATTTTAAACTCTAATTCTTTTTATTATATTATGCAACTGAAAAAAATCTCAGAATATAAATGGGAAATTCCAAAACAAGGGGAAATGAAAGTTCCTGGAATAATTTATGCAAGTGAAA
>CAYUZQ010000029.1:5488-5663 GCA_964448815.1 Candidatus Woesearchaeota archaeon | reverse complement strand
TTACCAATAAGAATTTTCTCATCAGCTTTTGTAACACTCAAATGCAGTGCATCAGTATTTACAGCGTAAACAGTAGCACCATTAATACCTTTATTGAAAAGCCATGTCACCATATTTGCACCGCAACCTCCAGCACCAATAACTTTAATGTTCGCCTTTCCTGCTTTTAGCTCAT
>CAYUZQ010000029.1:1195-5478 GCA_964448815.1 Candidatus Woesearchaeota archaeon | reverse complement strand
TTCTTTTGCGAAATCTAACACCATATTTTTTAACCTCCTTTCATTTGTTTTTATATTGGAAGCCAATCTTCTGCGAAAGATTTAAATAGTTCGCAAACTTCCAACTATTATTGATAGAAAAAGAGGAATTCACCTCTGTATGCATACAATAAATATTAATTAACCGCCAAGTAAAATTAATATTATAAAAAAGCAAATATTTTGTTCTTTAAATATATTTTGGTGATGAAGAATAGAGATTAAATTATCAGAATACATTTATTTTCGGCAAAAATATTATTTACAACAAACTGTCAACATACATTCAAAACACATGCTTCATAGATATTTTGTTGGTCATCAGAAATAGCTTCTTTGATATGCTCACAAATATCACAATCTTCAAGAACCATAGCAATCATTTCAATACAAGTTCCTACAACATACTCTACATCCCAAGTAGTATCAAGATCACTCCAATCATAATCTTCATTATCCCAATAAACATTTATATTAAAACATTTAGAATAATTATTGGTTTGAATAGCAGCATCATAATAGCAATCATGATCATCACCACACTGAACCCACAAAGGATCTTCGTCATATAATCCCGCAGTAACAATTTCACAACTTTGACTCCCCTCAGGCTTATCTTCCTCTGTTCCACAATCATTCAAATCAGTACATACCCTCGTCTGAGTTTCATTTACACATCCACTCCATTCAGTGCAATTCCAATCTTCTGTGCAAATAACTTCATTAATCTTTTTAATAAATAAATTAGCCTTGCCATCAACAATACTCTTTAATTTAACTAATAAATCATAAGTTTCATTTCCATCTAAATCAAATTTTTTTGTTTCTCCAATATTTAATGTTGCTATAATAGTTTCACTTTGAATAATTATATCGATAGAATCGTTGATAACAGAATCAATTATAATTTTATGCTCTTCTTCTCCTAATTTAAATTTAACTTCTTTATCTTCATTTAAATCAATATAAGTTCCTGCTGAAAGTTCATCATTAGAAATTGTGTTAGAAGAATATTTTATAAAAAAGAAAATAGATAAAGCAATTACCACTATTGCAAAAATACCAACAAAGATCCATATTTTTTTATTTGATTCTTGGAGGGGAACTTGTTGCATGGGAAAATTTGATTGTGGTCCAGGAGTTCTAATAGGGGGACTTCGCCGAAAATTTCGTGAATTATAATTATCACCATTCATATTTATTGTAATCTTTTTTAACTTATAAAATTATCTTTTATTCCTTCTCCAAAATCTTCGCATCAATACCTTCCTCTTTGCAAAGTTCGCAAAATTCTCTTGCATCTTCTTCGCTACCGACAATACTTCCATAGTGCATCGGAATTGCTAAAGAAGGCTTTATTATCCTCGCTGCTTCAGCAGCCTCTTCTGCATTCATCGTGAATCTTCCTCCAACAGGAAGTAAAGCCACAAATTTTTTATTTGGCTGTTTATATCCAGTAAGGTTTTGCATTTCAGAAATAACATCCGTATCCCCTGCATGATAAATTAAAGTATCATCTATTTTGATTAAATAACCCAACCACCCCTCTTCCTTTGGATGAAAGGATTTATCAACATTATAAGCTGGTAAAGCAGAAATTTTAGTTCCATTAAAAGTTAATTCCTGCCCGCTTTCTATGATTTCTATTTCAATTGGAATTTCAAATCTTGTAATCTTACTCTGGCAATCTGCCGGGAGAATAATTTTTGTCCCCTGCCTCAAAATTTTTCTCATATCTGCAATACTACAATGGTCGTAATGATTGTGAGTTATCAAAATAATATCTGCTTTTTCAAGCCCTTCTTTAATATTATACGGATCAATATAAATTGTTTGAGAATTTTTAATTAAAAAACCAGCATGCCCGAGCCATTTCAATTCAACTTCGCCTATTTTCATTTTCGATCCTCACAGAGAAAATGAAAGCTAGAAAATCTTTTGATTTTCTTTGTTTTCATAAAAAAAGAAATCGGAACAGGTTTTTAAAGATTTTTATATATTTTAGAAGATATAAATTAATATAAATAAGAGTATAATTAAATTAATATAAAATGAGATTAAAAGAAATTCCTGAAAAAGCGAGAAGGGGGGATTTACTTTTAATTGAAGGTTCAGAGAATTCTATTTTATTATGTGAATATTTAAATTTAAAGCTTCATCACCCCAAATGGAACAATCTTTACGAAAGAGATTTGGGAAGTGGAAGAGATATTGGATTTCTTTGGATAATTGGAAATGCACTTGAGATAACTCCTAACGGACAATATAGAATTTACGACAAGGGTAATTTTTTAAGTTTTCCTAGAGGAATTACTGATAAAGAAGCAATGGTTGAAAATTTTGAACTTGGTTTGCCATCCACAACCAAAAGATTGGAAGAATTGGGATTTAAACTATATGCAGAGGGAATAAAAAATGGGGGGTTAATAACAAGTGAAGAAATTAAGAATTGCAAAAGGAATATACTTAATTTCTGGAAAAGAAACCCTTTCTCACTAGACTTTGATGTTGTTAGAATGCCCCACTCAATGAAGTATAGAAATAATTAAATAAATTATCAATAATTCCTCCCCCATTCCTCCATTTTTCCAGTCCTTAATTTTTTATCAAGTATTTCCAATTCTTCATAAATTCCCTCAATTAGTTTGTAACTTTTTGCTTCTTCTAAATCAACCCATTTGTAATCTGTCAAGGCAGGGCATAATTTTATCTGCACTTCAGATTCTGGTTCAGCATATAGACTTATTATCAAAGAAGGAATTCCGTCACTCCTTATATACACCAGACTCGTAACATAATTAATGTTCTTTATTTTCAGCCCAACTTCTTCTTCAACTTCTCTCTTCGCCAATTCTTCCAAAACATTATACCAGTGAGAAGAAGTGTCTTTTTCTTTTAAAGCATAATCCAAAACTTCCAGTTTCCCCCCAGGAACAGTCCACTCGCCTGGAAAAGCCTTCTCCCATTCAGCTCTTTTTGTTATCAGGAACTTTCCTTCCTTATTCACAATAATCGCAGTTGCAGAAACATAGTGAACCTGGTTCTTGTTGTATTTCATACAGAGAAAAGATAAAAGAACTTTATAAAAATTATTGCACTTTAGTACACTCAATCTTAATTTTTTTCTGGCAGGAGTTTCTTTGGAAGAATTTTTGAAAGAAGCTTCTTTTTTCTTAAAACCCTGACTGTTACAAGCCCTCCTGTTATCAAAACAAGAATTCCAACAGCAATAAAACTCTTAATTTTGTTTTTTGCAAAAAATTGTTTTCCTGTTTGAACAGGAATATTTATGACACTGCCAACAATAGTAAAAATACTGCATCTCTTTTCGCAAACTCCTCCGCAGTCTATTCCTGTTTCATCCTGATTTTTCATTCCGTCAAAGCAAGTTTCTGGGAGAACGCAAGATTGTAAAATTTCAGGTTTCCCTTCTTCTGAACCGCAGTTATTAACATCCTCACACGTCCTGTCTTGAGTTCCATTAATGCATCCGCTCCATTCAGTACAATTCCAATCAGGAGAACAAATTTCTTCTTTAGTTTCTACAGTAGCTCCAGTAAAAATACTGTCGGATTCAGAAGTGGTTTCAATTTCTTCTGTTTCATCTGTTTCATTTTCCTCATCTTCCTCTTCTTCAACACAAACTCCTCCCTCGCATTCATAATCAGAACCACAATCCCCGCAACTTCCTCCACAACCATCGTCGCCACATTCTTTTCCAGAACAATCAGAAATACATTGCTCTTCTAAATTACAAACACCAACATACCAATAATAATTTAAATTATTGCATTCAGTTTCATTACATAAATCTAAATGTTCAGAATCACAAACATCAGCTGGTTCAATTACCTCTCCAAAACATGTTCCATCAATAGTAACATTAACTAAATCTGTAGGGCATTGAAGTTCTGTTTCATTTACCCAAGTATAATTATTAGCTAAACAATCTGCCTCATTAGTGTAATCAGTGATAGGCTCAAAAGAAGCAAATCCTGTAATCTCTGGCTTCATATAAACGAACAAACTTGCTATTGCAAATAAAGAAAATAAAACGATTAATGAGAACAATATTTTTTTATCCACCATTTGTTTTTATAAAGAAGTGAAAAGGGTTTAAAAATTTATTCCTTCAACAATTTTTTTGCCACATCCACAACAAAGTAATCCCCGCAACAACCTGCATTAATTATATTTGTTTTTCCAAGTTTCTTTTTTCCCTTACCCTCGTGAATATGCCCGCAAAAAACATATCTTGGTTGTTT
>CAYUZQ010000029.1:0-1095 GCA_964448815.1 Candidatus Woesearchaeota archaeon | reverse complement strand
CCATTAATTTTTCTAATTCCATTTCTAACAAGATGAATCTCTTTTATTTTTTTAATTCCAGAACGAAGATAAGGCAATTTAACACTTAATTTTTTTTCTTCTTTTTTTATTTCAGCATCAGTAGAAGTTCCAACATTTCCTAAAATAAAATAAACAGGAGCAAATTTGGAAAAATATTTTAAAATCTTCATAGTAGAATTATAAATTTCTTCCCATGCTCTTTTTGAATCTTTAGAATTTTCCTCAAGTTCAGGCAAACCTTTTTTCTCTCTTTTTATATTTTCAAAAGCATTCTTTCTCGCCAAATCTGCTTTTCCTATATCTCCTGTAATTAAAATTAAATCGATATTCTTAGGAATCTTCTTTGGCAATTTCCCATGTGGGTCTCCAACAATTAAGATTTTCATAAAATAAAAACAAAAAACAATTTAAAAACCTAATTAAAATCAATCCGTATCGTCATCATCAGAATTTTCGGGCTCTTCTTCTGTATCTTCATCTTCCCATTCGTCTTCTGGCATTTTAACCTCCATTTTAATAAATCTGTAGTTTAGACAAAAACCTACATTTTTATTAGTTTTTAAAAATTTCTACACCCTAAAAGATAGGAACAAACCTGCCAAATTTAAAAATCAAGGCTTCATTCTATTATTCTTCAATTCTTTCTAAAATTATCTTATAATTCTTTTTAGTTATATTATTTATTCTAAATTTAACACCTGCCGGAAAAATGCAATCTGCACATAATTTTTCATTAGTAACAGAAGGGGTGTAGTAAAGAATAAGTTCTCTCCCATAAATTTCATAATTCGCTTTTTCTATTTCTTCGCATCCACATATGAGATTATTGACGCATTAATTTCAAGAGTAGATTCATCTCTCCATCCTAAATTGATTAATTTATCATTATTATCTTCATAGAAGTAGTCATCATCGTAGTTACGTTCAAATTTAACTTCCCCAGAACCCTGAAAATCCTCTTGATTATAATTTATTAATAAAAGAGATAAGAGTATAATAACTATTAAAAAAATCCAACAATCAACAATTTTTTCTTATTTAAATATCTCATTTTAAGGTTTCATCCTTGAAACA
>CAYUZQ010000028.1:0-5670 GCA_964448815.1 Candidatus Woesearchaeota archaeon | reverse complement strand
AAAAGATGTTGTTTATTTTATATTCATAATACAAATTATATTCATACTTTTTGGACTGTTGATTTGGTAAACTAAAGTTTTTAAAATAAGATTGCCTTGAATTTTGAAATGGATGAATCACCGATTGGAAACTTTGATGTAAAAAAAGAATTGATTAAAACAATTAATTTTTTAAAACAAAAGAAAATTATTAATTTAATAATCATAATTTTATTTTTATTTCTTTTGATTGGGAGCTCGTGGATTAGACTCCAAAATCTTCCTTTGCTTAAAGATTCAACTACTGGAGAATATCTTCCTCTTGCGTTGGACCCCTTTTATTTTTTAAGGATTGCCGAAACAATGGTTGAACAGGGGGGGTTGCCGGAGCATGATTTAATGAGATATCCTTCAGCGCAAGTCGGGTTCACGCATGAAATTTTACCGCAGGCAGTTGTTTTTATTTGGAAAATTTGGAAAATATTTGATACAGATGCAACACTTCAATTTGTTGATGTTATTTCTCCTGTAATCTTCTTTGCACTTGGTCTGATTCTCTTTTTCTTTTTAATTTTTATTTTAACAAAATCTAAAATTACTGCTTTAGTCAGCTCCATATTTTTAGCAATAATTCCAACTTATTTATACAGAACAATGGCCGGTTTCTCTGACCACGAGGCTATCGGCATGCTCGCGTTTTTACTGACTTTGCTTGCATACACGTTTGCCTTAAAGTTTTTGGACAAAGAACCTGATAAAGAAAAGAATCATTTGCTAAAAACAGTTTTACTTGGTCTTTTGGGGGGATTTTTAGCTGCCCTTACAATTGTAAGCTGGGGGGGAATTGCCAAGTTCTTATTTATGATTATCCCTTTTAGCTTTGGTTTGTTTTGGCTGGTTAAAACACAGGATTTAGAAAATGTAAATAAAAAACAATTGAAAAGATATATTTTGTTTTATATCTCATGGATTGTTTTCAGTATTTTATCCGGATTATTGTATGGAATTACAATGCAAAGCATGATAAGTACATCTTTATTGGCTTCTTCAAGTTTGATTAATGGTTTTATTTTATTATTTATCCTAGCTGATTTTTCAATAATTAATCTCAAAAATAAAATTAATTTTATTAAAAAAGAAAATTTGGAAAAATATAGGGTGTTGTACAGTTTCTTAGCGGTTTTAATTATTGGAATAGTTTTTCTGGCAATTTATAAGCAGGGAATTTTTTCATATATTTCGGAAATCTTTGAAAAACTTCTGCATCCTTTTGGAACAAGCAGAACAGGCTTAACAGTTGCAGAAAATGCACAGCCGTTTTTAGATGACTGGAGAGCGCAAACAGGAAAAATATTTTTCTGGTTATTTTTCGGCGGATTAATCACTATTGGAGTAAAATTTGCAGAAAAAATAAAGCAGAATAAAAACAAATTCTTATTTGGATTTTTCTGGATTTTAATGATTTTCGGAATTTTGTTCAGCAGAATATCTTCAAGTTCATTATTGAACGGAACCAATTTTATCAGCAAACTCTTTTATTTTGGAAGTCTGGTTTTATTTTTTATAATCCTCTCCTTAATTTATTTTAATGATAAAATAAGATTAAAACCAGAACAAACTGTTTTATTTGCGTGGGCATTTTTTATGCTAATTTCTGTAAGAGGCGCTGTTCGTTTTTTCTTTTTAATTACACCTTTTGTTTGTTTTTCTGCAGGATACTTCATAGTTAATATTGTGGAGTATGTAAAAAAATCCAAAGACGACTTATTAAAAATGTTTTTGGTTCTTATTTTAATTTTAACTCTTGTTGGCGCCTTGTTTAGTTTTTACAATCTTACAAGTTCAACTTTAGTTCAGGCAAAATATACAGGTCCTTCTGCAAATTATCAATGGCAACAGGCAATGTCATGGGTTAGAGAAAATATTCCAGAAGATTCCATATTTGTTCACTGGTGGGATTATGGATATTGGGTTCAGTATCTCGGAAAAAGGCCGACTGTAACTGACGGGGGCCACGCAGTTGGTTTTTGGGACCATTTAATAGGAAGATATGTTTTAACAACCCCAGAACCTGAAACTGCCTTAAGTTTTATGAAATCCCATGATGTTTCTTATTTATTAATTGATCCTACTGACATAGGAAAATACCCTGCTTACAGTATTATAGGAAGTGATGAAGAAGGAAATGACAGAACTTCAATGATTCCTTCTATGCAATCTGACCCTTCGCAAATAAAAGAAACTTCCAGTGGAATGGTAATTGTGTATAATGGAGGATTTGCAATTGATGAAGACATTGTTTATGAACTGGAAGGGCAACAGGTATTTTTTCCAGCGAACAAAGCAGCAATTATCGGAGTTATTTTAGAAACAATTAATTCTACATTATTAAAACAACCAGAAGTGGTTTTTTTCTACAACAATAAACAAACTAAAATTCCTTTAAGATATGTTTATTATAACGAACAGTTAAAAGATTTTGGAACAGGATTAGAAGCAGTCATAAAAATAATTCCGAGAATTTATCAATCTAATCAAGGATTCCAGGTGGATAATTTGGGGGCGATAATGTATCTCTCTCCAAAAGTTTCAAGGAGCTTGGTTGCCCAAGTTTATCTTCTAAATGATGCGTTTAATAATTATGAAACTTTGGAGTTGGTTCATGCAGAGCCCTCCCAGAACATAGCTTATCTTAATTCGCAAGGTGCAAATTTGGAAGATTTTGTTTATTTCAATGGGATTGAAGGACCGATAAAGATATGGAAAGTGAATTATCCTGAGAACATAATTACAAGAGAAGAGTTTTTAAGAACCTCTGGTGGTTACGCAGAGTTTGATAATTTGGATCTTACAAGATAATTCTATAGTTTTCATTTGCATAAAGTTTAAAATTGGATATTTGTGGTTAAATGTATGGAAAAAAACCATTCTGGAATTGTGATTATTATAGGAACTAAGGCGGAATTAATTAAGTGCATGCCAGTAATGTTGGAGTTGCAGAAACAAAATAAAGAGTACTGGTTTATTCACACTGGACAGCACAATCTTGGAGATTCCTGCGAAGAGTTTGGAATTAAAAGACCGGATTTTATTTTGAGCAAAGAGCCAGATAGAAAAATAGGAACAAAATTTTGGTCAAAAATAAAAATTAGCACATTTTTGTGGTGTGTTTTAACTTTGTTTCGAATCAAGAGCATTATCAAGGAATTACAGCCAAAATATGTTATTTATCACGGAGATACTATGAACACTGCTATAGCAGCAGCTGCTTCAAGTAAAATATTAAATCTAAGAAAGAGATGGAAAAATGTTCATCTGGAAGCAGGATTAAAGAGCGGTTCTATTCGTGAGCCCATTCCAGAAGAATTTACCAGGCAGGTTATTGACAGGTTTACTGACTTGCTCTTTGCAGTATCTGATGGAACTGTTGCAAATCTCAAAAAAAGAAAATTCAATTTTGTCAGGAGTGAAATAAAAAAAATTGGGAACACCATAGTTGATTCTTCTCTTGTTAGCTACAATCTGGCAAAGAAAAAAAAGTATAAAATTCCAAAAGAGGAATATGTTTTAATCAACCTCCACAGGCATGAGAACATTGTTAATAAAAAAAGGTTGCAGGCAATTTTGGAAATATTGAAAGAAACAAAAATCAAAGGCATTTGGCCCCTTCATGAGAATACAAAGTATTTCTTAAAAAAATATGACTTATTTGATGAAGCTGAAAAAATTAAGAATATCAAAATAACCTCTCTCGTAGATTATTCAGAATTTATTTTCTTGCTCGCAAACTGCAAATACCTAATTACCGACGGAGGAAGCATACAGGAAGAAAGTTTAGTTTTCAAAAAACCCTGTGTTCTACTTAGGAAGAAAACAGAAAGGCAAGAAGGTTTAGCTACTGGGATAAATTTTTTAACTAAACTAAACATTAATTATTCCAAAGAGATAATTAAAAAAATAGAAGGCGGTAAATTAAAAATTAGAAAATTCAAAAATCCTTATGGAGAAAAAGGAGTTAGTAAGAAAGTTTTGGAGGTGTTGGAATGAAATGAAAGAAATAATTGAAAAAATTTCATGGATCTCCCATAATTTTCTTTGTTTAATCAGAAAGAACAGAAAAGATTTTTGCTTTTCTTGATTTGAAAAAAGTATGAATAAATAAAAAATTTGTTTTTGAAAAGAAAATAGAAATATATATGCCAGTTACATAAAACTTTTAAACAAATTCTAATTAAAATTGAAATGAGGATAATTTCTTGCCGTTCATGTGGTTCTGAAAAATTAAGAGATATAATTTCTTTAGGGGAACAATATGTATCTAATTTTATCAATTCTGAAAGTGAGCAAGAGAGTATCCAAAAAGTTCCTCTTGACCTTGTCCTTTGCGAGAACTGCAAGCTTCTTCAGCTCAGACATAATGCTCCTCCAGAGTCAATGTGGGGGAACCAGTACTGGTATAAATCAGGAATTAATAGGATTATAACAGAGGACCTTAAAGATATCGTTAATTGTTCTGAAAAATTAGTCACTCTGCAGTCCAAAGATACCGTAATCGATATAGGATGCAATGATGGGACTATGTTGGGGTTTTATGATAAAGAGGGAATTAATTTGGTTGGCTTTGAACCGTCAATAAATGTGGCAAAAGAAGCTGAAGAAAAAGGATTTGAAATAATTAAAAATTTCTTCAGCGCTGAAAAGTTCAGGATAAAATTTGGAGATAAAAAGGCTAAAATTATCACTGCAATTTCTATGTTTTATGATGTAGAAGATCCAAACAATTTTCTTGAGGATATAACTTCTATTCTGGATAAAAATGGAATTTTTATCATACAACAGAACTACCTTTTAACAATGCTGGAGAACAATGCTTTTGATAACATATGTCATGAACATAGGAAGTATTATTCATTTACTTCTTTAAGAAATCTGCTTGACAGGCACAACTTAGAGATTTTTGATTTGGAGCAAAACGGAATCAACGGAGGGAGTATTAGAACATATATAAGATTCAAAGGAAATCAGGCTATAACTCCTTTCAAAAATGCAGATGAGAGAATTCTCAAAACTGAGAAAAAAGAAAAGGAAATGGAACTTGATACCCTAAAACCTTATGAAGAATTTGCAAATAGAATAAAAAAAGTTAAAGACACCATTTTAAAATTTATTGAAATTGAAAAATCAAAAGGCAAGACTTTTGCTCTTTGCGGTGCTTCTACAAGAGGGAATACAATGCTTCAATACCTCGGTTTAACCACTGCTCATGTAATCGCTGCTGCTGAAGCAAACCCAGATAAACACGGTAAAATAACAGTCGGGACATTAATTCCAATAGTCTCTATAGATAAAATGAGGGAGATAAATCCAGACTACCAAATTGTTTTGATATGGCATCTTTTTGAGGGGTTGATGGATAAGGAAAAAGAATTCCTAAAAACAGGGGGAAAATTTATTCTTCCTCTGCCTGAATTCAAGATAATTGAATATTCTCCGGATTTTGATAAGTTGGTTGTCAAGAAGTTCTTATAATTTTACTTTTTCTGCAAGAATTTTCAGTGCTTCTTCAAAAGAAGTTGTCCTTATTCCAAGAGAATTTATTTTTGAAGTGTCTAGCGAAGAATCTTTAGGAGACTTCACAAACAACCCTGTACTATCCACAATTTTTATTATGCCTTCTTTACCTACAACAGT
>CAYUZQ010000027.1:0-5740 GCA_964448815.1 Candidatus Woesearchaeota archaeon | reverse complement strand
ACAATCTTCTGGGCAGTTGCACCTGTTTTCATTATCATCGCAAATTCCATTACCACACGGTCTGCAGATAGAGCCGCAAGTAGCTGCAACACATCTTCCATCTTCATCTTCAAAAGCCATTGGAACTTTTATTAATCCTTCACAACAAGGAATATCCTCTGGGGTGCATGCAGCATTTTCATCCCTGCATTTTACACATGTTCCTAATATACTTGGAGTGCATTCCCCTACGCATTTATCTAAAATTAAACCCCCACAACATGAGGTTGGTCCTTTTTCAGACATGTCATAAACATTCTCTCCTTCTCCTGCACATACTTCTGTTGTTGTGCTGCTATCACTTTCAACAGCACCAAGGATTCCCACTAAAAACAAAGCCAATAATCCAAAGACAAATATTTTTTTCATGTCGTACATAAGTAAGAAGGCTTTATAAAATTTTTCCCCAGCCAATCAGCCTCCAATGTCCGTCGAGATTTCTTGCAATTCCGACATTATCCCCTTTTAATGCTACAACCGGAATGTTCAAAAATAATTCAATTGCGTCTTCATTAATTTTTTCAACTGTGCCGACTGTGATTGTTGTATTTACAGAGAGCATCAGCATTTCTTTTGTTTTTACTGGTTCAACATTTTTACGTTCTTTGCTTCCGAGAACTTCTTTAAATAATTCTATTTTGATTTTGATATTATGGGTGATTTCTGGAAGTTTTCCTTTTAATCCTGCTACACATCCTGTTAAAGAATCTGTTTTTGTTAAAAATGGGTCAAGCCCTGTTTCAATGGAAATACTTGCTCCTGGTTCAACTTCTTTCACAGATTGGTTCCCTTTACGCAATGAAGCAATTTTTGTTGTCAAGGTTTGGTAGACTTCCTGATTAGCTTTTTTGATATTCAGGCCTGGTTTAATTTCGATTTCATCTCCAACTTTGAATTTTCCTTTTTTTAAGATTCCCCCCAAGATGCCCCCGCTTAATTCATCTATTTTTGTTCCTGGTTTATTTATATCAAAACTTCTCGCAATTAAAAAAATTGGTTCTTCATTAATCTTCCGTTCCGGGATTTCTATTTTGCAAAGTTCTTCTAATATTTTGTCAATGTTTATTCCCTGCTGCGCTGAAACAGGAATTATCGGAGCATTTTCAGCTAAAGTGGATTTAACAAATTCTTTGATTTCTTTATAATTTTTTAATGCCTGCTCTTTGCTTACTAAATCTATTTTGTTTTGGACTATGATTATATTTTTTATTTTTTTAGATTGCAACGTCATAAAGTGCTCCACTGTCTGCGGTTTTATCCCTTCATTTGCAGCAATTACTAAAATTGCAGCGTCGATAATCGCTGCTCCCGAGAGCATGGTTGCCATGAGCATTTCATGTCCTGGGGCGTCTATGAAACTAATGTATCTGGTTGGCTTGCCTTTTTTTTCTGTGTTGAATTTATCTCCTTGCTTAAAAATTGTGAGGTCTGCATAGCCCAATTTAATTGTAATTCCCCGCTTTAATTCTTCAGAATGCGTGTCTGTGAACTTTCCAGTAAGTCTGCTTAGTAAAGTTGTTTTGCCATGGTCAATGTGTCCGACAACACCAACATTTAATTCTGGAATATTTTGTTCTTTTGTCATGAAACTAGGTGGAGAATTAGTTTTTTAAGGTTTGGGTTTTTTATAATATATGCTAAAAAAATCTGCAGGATTATTAATGTATAAAAAAAATAAGGGAAGGTTAGAAATATTCCTTGTTCATCCTGGGGGACCATTTTGGAAAGATAAGGATTTTGGAGCATGGTCAATTCCTAAAGGAGAAATTGATAATGATAATGAAGAGATGCTAGATGTTGCACTGAGAGAATTAAATGAAGAAACAGGAGTAAATGTTGATAAAAACAAAACTGATTTTTTGGATTTAGGAGAGATTAAACAAAAAGCAGGGAAAATTGTTCATGCTTTTGCTTTTGAGGGAGATTGGAATGGCTTCTTTATGAAACAGAGTATGATTGAAATTGAATGGCCTCCAAAATCAAACAAAAAACTTAAAATTCCTGAAGTGGACAAAGCAAAATTTTTTAACATAGAAACTGCAAAACAAAAAATCAATCTTGCTCAAGTTGAGTTAATTGACAGATTAATAGGGAGATTATCTAATTAAAAGGTTTTTGGGGTTCTTTTTTTCCTTTTAAAATATTTTCAATATTTCCCCCTCTTGGCAAGATCTGGACTCCAGCTTCCCGTCCGTGCTTGATTACTGTCCACCTGCTAACTCCATAACATTTTGCAACCTTGGAAGCTTTTTTATATTTCTTCAGACATTTAATAATTTCTTTAATCATTTCTTTTGGATAACCAGGATTCCCTGTTTTTTTATTTGGAGTTCTTAATTTATGTTTTTTTACTATATAATAATCCACTGTAGCTCTTGTTACCCCTATTTCTTTAGCAACTTTTGTTGGACTTTTCATTATTTTATGAGCTCTTATAATTTTTTCCTCTTTTTCTTTGGATATTCCTTTAAATTTAGTATTTATAATATAAGGAATTGCTATTTCAAGCTGGTTTCTTCTTCTTAATGATTCACATAAACTAGCGTCAATTTGAAAAAGTTGCGTCCTTGATTTTCCTGAGAATATTTTAGGATTAGAATAAAAAATATCTAAGGGATTTTTTTCATTGTAGACTCTTCTTCCGAATTTTATATATGGCTCTATTTGGAGGACAGGTCTTCCTAAAATTGTCAATGGCTCCTTTGATTTTAAGCTTAGTTCCTTTAATTTTTCTTTTAACCATATATCATTACTTTCTTTTAGATGATTTGGCATTTCTGTTAATTCATGCTCCAGTGTTCTTGAATCGGGGTATCTTGGGTGGTCTAATCTTATGAAGAATCTTTCTAGATAAGGAGTCTGATGAAATCTTTCAACAAGAAAATCAATATAATCATAAATTTTTTCAAATTCTGTTATAGAAAATTTTTCGGCTTTCCGGAATGCTATGTTTATAATTTTCTCCTTTTTTTCTCTTGGGATGTCATAGGTATTTGCAATTAATTCAATTACCTCTCTTTCGATCATATAAAGAAACAGGGATTATTAATTATAAAACTATTTTTCTTCAACAGGCTCTTCTTTCACTTCTTCTTTAGCTTTTTTAACAGGCTCTTCTTTTTGAATTTCTTTTACTTCCTCTTTCTTCTCAGCAGTTTCTTCTTTTATTTCATCTTTAATCTTTTCTTTTTTAGCTTCTTCTGATTTTTCTTTAACAGGTTCTTCTTTAACTGGCTCTTCTATCTTAATCTCTGGTTCAGCAGTTTTGTTCTGTTCAGGAAAAATTTCAGAAAGTTTTTTCTTTCCTTCTTTAAGAACTTTAAGATTAATCTGTGAAATTGCTTCTGATATTATTTTGCCTCTTACAGTTTTTCTTAACCTCAATCCTTTTGGCCTGTTTTTTGATAATTTCTTTTTTCCTTCTTTTCTCGGCTTTTTTTTCATAGCCTTCCCGTAAGTTAAAAGAACTTTTTTCAAATTAACTCCTTCCACATTTTCCATTGCTGTAAATCCGGATTTGTCACTTGCCCCTGTAATTTCAAATTCGTAGCCGTTTAAATCCTGGGAAATGTCCTCCCCCCCCACTTTATCATGAAGTTTTTTTTCTATCAGTTCTTTCGCTTCTGCTTCTAAATGGTAAGTCTTCCCTGTTTTCTCTGAAATATTTATTTTGAACATGTTAATTAATTGGAGAATTGGTTTTTAAGAGTTTTGCTTTTCGGTTCTTCTGTTTTCAATAACATTTTTAATTTTCGAAGACATCAATGCGAATGTAAACATTACTATGCTGAAGAGGATAAATATGAATTTGAAGGGCAATAATAATAAAATTATTGCTGATAAAAATGTACCTAAAAAGGCATGTAGGTCAATTGTTGTATTGTACGGGCCGTAAAATTTATCCCTTTGATTTTTATTAACGATGTCAAAAAAATATGCTTCTGTTGTCGGTTCCAGCATCCCTGCACCAAAACTTGCCAGAGCCAAGATTAGAAGTATTAAGTATATATTAGATATGAAAAAAACAGATAACGCAGAGATTCCTAAGATAAGGTAGCCGATTATGAATATTTTTTTAAATCCCTTTTTTCCTGCTAATTTGGCAAAATAATATTCTGTGAAAACCAAAGGAATTACAACTGCTCCTAAAAAATATCCTATGAGTTTTTCATTAAAACCAGACTCAAAAATGAACAGAGGTATATAGATGTATATCAAAGCCCACCAAAAATTCATCCCTCCGCCCAGGAAATAAGCGTGGATTCTTTCTTTTTTCTTAAAGAAGTCCACGAGCGGTCTTAAGGGGTTTTCGTCAATTTTTTTAGTTTTTCTGCTGTCTCGAATTTTAAACAATTTAAAGAATATAAACGCTAAAAGGAAGATTATTGAACCGAAAATGAAAACCGAACGCATGCCATACATATTAGAGATGAACCCAGCCAATATTGGTGCTATAAGCCATGAAAGGTTCAAAAGGGTGTAAATTATTCCTTCATTTTCTGAAAGGTGGCTGCTTTTTGTTTTGTCCCTTACGATTATTCCAAATAGAGTTATTTTAAGACTCGCTGTTACAGCAATTATTGCTCCTAAAATTATTATAACATAAATATTCGGGAGCAATGCAAACAAAATATAAGAAGCAATGTAAATGAGTATAACAAGGGAATATAATTTGGATTTGTTGCTTTTTTCTACTAATGGAATCAGGAAAATATAAGAGCACATTCCTATGATTGTAAAAAGAGATGTTATGAATCCGACATATGCCGCGTTCTTAACAAAAGAATCCAGATATACAGCCCATATTGTTGTTACTGCTGCTACAGCAAAACTTGATAACAACCCGACTATTCCTAATTTACCTATGGAAGAAATCCTCCTCCTTCTGAATGTATACATAAAGAATATAAGAGGATTGGATTTTTAAATCTAGAGTTTGTGGGAGGGAAGAATTTTGATGAACATTGCGATGATCTAAAGTTGTGTAGCGAAGCAGAGGAAAAATTCAAAGTTGAGAAAAAAGTGTCTTTTACTAATTGAGTATTAAGTTAAAGAAGAAAAGGCAAAAACAAAAAATTAATTTTCACTATATTCCGGAAACCCAGCAATTTGTCGAAGATAGCTATATGCATTTAACAGATCTTTATGGTCTTTCTGTTGGTTAGGAGTTTCCCTTAGTATTCTTAAAGCATCATTTATGTCTTCTGCAAATATTCTTTTTTTTATAGGAGAAATACTTTCATGCCCTTTTGGAAAGAAAACCAAAGTTCTAATTGCTTCACCTCTAAATTGTTTTTCGCCAGGATATCCCATAACTCTTTCACTTAAGTTTTCTGCAGCTTCAACAACATAGCCAGTAACTCTTTGTGCGAAATCTATTTGCGTGTTCATTTTATTTACTTCTCAATAACATACTGACTATAAAGGGGTAACACTGCTATATAAACCTTTTGGTTTTTTTCCCTTATCACGTTTTTAGCCTTTTTTTTGATTTCACTTAACATGATCGTATCATAACTTTTTCAAACCCAACTTGATAGTTGAAAATCTATTATTTATATCTTTTGTTTAAACACCCCACTCTCCCTTATCTTTCCTCTTGATTTCAGCAATTTCCTGAAGGATTTTCATTTCAGATTGAGAAAGCAAATCCTTGTTTTTCTTGAAGTTCTTGAACTGGGATTCTGAAATATCTGAATAA
>CAYUZQ010000026.1:0-5740 GCA_964448815.1 Candidatus Woesearchaeota archaeon | reverse complement strand
TCTGTGTATCGGCCAGTTCTTTGGTGCCTTTTGTCTTTTTAAGTGCATTTTATTTCTTCTCCTGTTTATTTTTTGAATCTATCTTTTTAATTGTTTCTTCTTTTTTTACATTTAATTTTTTCATTCTTTTTTTATCTTCTAAGTTCAATTCAACAATCTGTAAGTTTGGAGCCTTTAATGGAGCATTAACTTTTGAACCGTCAGTTTTTTTAATCTGAATTCCTTCAACAATTATCTTTGATTTTTTTAATTCCACTTTGGTCACTTTTCCTTGTTTTTTCTTAAACTTTCCTTTCGTAATCTTAACAACATCCCCTTTTCTGACAGGAACATTTCTTTTTCCATGTTTTTTTCTCAATTCCTTGGATAAATTAACACTGACAAATTTCTTTCTGATGTGCAACGGAGCATTTGCTAAATATTTTCTCTGTTTCCGAGGTTGTTTACTGCTCTTCCACTTTGTTGAAAATTTGCGTTTCATTTTAATATACAATGCTCGCGATTTTGGCCACAGCAGACCATCGCTCTAAAACCTCCCTTGCAATTGCTCCTTTAATTTGAGTTCCTTTTGGATTTCCTTTTTCATCTTTTAAAATTGCTACAGCATTATCTTCAAATCCAACTCTTTCTCCATTAAGTCTTCTGTAGGGTTTTTTTTGCCTTATTATCACAGCGTCGAAAACTTTCCCTTTCATGTCTGGTATTCCTTTTTTCACGCTCACTTTCACCCAATCAGATATTTTCGCGCATCCCTGTTTTCCTTTTTTTCCTTTTCCCCTTTTCACAGAAACAAGTCTCGCAATCTTCGCTCCGCTATTATCAGAAACTATAATTTTTGCACCCAAATTCAAACCTGCTGTAGTTCTGGCTGACACTGCTTTCATTTTCTTTCTCCATTATTTTCATTTACTTTTTCAATAACTACAAAATGAATCATCTTGCTCAAAGGTCTGCATTCCTGAACTTTCACTAAATCTCCGATATTAATTTCTTTTTCCATGCAGACCGGAAGCCTTGCATGAATTTTTGTCCTCGACTTTTTATATCTTTCATATTTTCTTACATAAATCATTCTTTCAAATTCAATTACAATTCTTTTGTGGAATTTTTTTATTACCTTCCCCTTAAAAGTTCTCCCGCGAACTTTCAAATTTCCGTGGATGGGGCAGTCTCTATCCTTAAAAACAGCTCCTGCTACTTCTGTTTTCTTTTCCTTATCAGTTTTTACTTCTGTTTTTTTCTCTTTCTTCATTTTTTCTGTGTATGCTCAGTCTATTGATTCTTCTTCAAAACCAAGTTTGACCAGGATTTCTTTTATTTTTTTCCTGTGGTCTCCCTGAAGTTCTATTGTGTTGTCTTTGTAAGTCCCACCGCAAGCCAGCTCGTTTTTCAGAGCTTTTGCGATTTTTTTCACATCGATACCACTCTCGAATCCGCTAACAACAGTCATGATTTTTCCGTATCGTTTTTTTTCTGTTGTTATTTTTATTCTTTGTGAACTTTTTACAATCTGTTCACATACACATGCTTGCTTAGGCAAGCCGCACTTTGGGCATATTTCCATATTTATTTGTCTTAGCACCTTCTATTTTCTTAGAGGTGTTGAGTGTAAGGATTCTTGCGACAATCTTTTTAATTTCTCTTGTTTTTGAACCTGTCTTTGAGGCACTTGCTTTTGATTTAATTAATTCTAATTTCAGTTCTTTCAATTTTTTATCTCTTTCAGTTTCACTTAATTTTTGTATTTCTTTG
The DNA here is from genome assembly GCA_964448815.1 of Candidatus Woesearchaeota archaeon. Classification (GTDB taxonomy): domain Archaea; phylum Nanobdellota; class Nanobdellia; order Pacearchaeales; family GW2011-AR1; genus CAYUZQ01. The sequence goes on along the minus strand of CAYUZQ010000026.1, from coordinate 3,988 downwards.
TATTTCATTTTTTCTTTGTATTCTTAATTTTCTTTTCTTTTGTTTTCTCTTCAGAAATTTCAGCCACATTCTCCTTCAGTTTTTTAATAAGTTCCTCATCAATTTTTATTTTATCTTTCAATTTTGCAGAAGGTGAAAGTATGCTGACTTTCACTCCGACTGTCCCTGGCTTTGTTTCTGCTCTTGCTTGCGCCCGGTCAACAACCTTTGCGCTATCTCCTGTTTTTTTTAAATACCCCTGTGCAAATCTCCAGGTTTTTGCCCTTGCCCCGGGGAGTTTTCCGCTTACCCTTATCTCAGCGCCTATCGCACCGGCATCCATTATTTTTTGCAGCCTTCTGTATGAAATAACTTTAAATTTTAAAGGCCCGAATCTTTCTAATTCAAGAGCAATTTCGTCCGCATTTATCTGGGCATCAAATTCCGGCTTTTTTATCTCCTCTATTTCAATTCCAAGATTTTCAAGTTTAAATTTTTTCTTCAAAGTATCTGTTAATTCTTCTATTCTTTCTCCTTTTCTCCCAATAACCAACCCGGGTTTGTGCGTTGATATAATTATTTTTTCTCCTATTGGGGTATATTCTATCCTGACTTTGCTTATTTTTCCTTTTCCAAGCTCATTTTTAATATGCTCTCTTATGGCAAATTCTTCTTTTTTGAATTTAACTACATTTCTTTCTTCCATTTATTCTCCTTTTTAACTGATTTTTCTTTTGCAATGATTCTAATATGCGTTCTTTTTTTTCTCCATCTTCCAAACCTTCCAAAAGGTCTTGAGGCAAAATTAGCAACTGCTTCTGCAATTATCGGGCTGTTCAGTTCATTCACATTAGCATTTGCTGAAAGGTTCTTTAGCAATTTTATAAAATATTCTGTTGCATTTTTTGGATACCTTCCGGACATCATTTTTTTTCCTTTTCTGTGCGGGATTTCCCCTTTCATCGGAACAGCTTTCTTAAAAACAAGAACTTGTTCTAAATCAGATATTGCTTTTTCAATTTTTTTATTTTTAATAAATTTGCAAATCGCAATAGCATATTTTTTGGATACTGGAAGATTTACAGCATTCACAACTGCTTCTGTTTTTTTAACAACTGGTTTTTTTTGTATCGGTTTTTTCTTCTCTTTCTTTTTTTCTCCTTCACTTAATTTTGATCCACCTTCTGGTTCAGAAATTTTTTTATCTTCCACTTTTCTCTGTTCCATTGGAATTTTTTGAGCAATCTGTTTTTCATTTTTCTTCAAAGTTCTAACTATCCCAGATTTTTTCTGTTCAGTTTTTGTTGTTGGTTTTTCTGTGTTTGGCATTTTTATTCAATGACAGCATCCATATAAAAGGCAACACCTTTATTATCCGAATTTACTTTCTTTGAATATTCTTCTCTTTTTTGTTCTTCAGAGCCTTTATCACAAGTAAAAAAGCCTATTCCTTGAAGTATAGATTCAAAGTAAATAATTCCTTTTTTGAAATTATCCTTAATAGAATATAAGATTGTGGCCTTTCCCCCTCTGCTTTCCCATATCTCTTTCTCTTCTTCCAACCTACCTGTATCCCCTTCAATATTTTTTTTAGTTTCTATAATCAAAGCTCCAACTAAGACTTTCCCTAGATTTTTCTTTGTTCCTCTCACCTCTAAGTATCTTTTATCAAATTCTCTATTCAATGTCTCAAATTCTTCCATTTTATTTTTTAGCTTTGTGTTTAGTTCCTTTAGTTGCTCCGACACCAGCCTTGCTGTGTTTTACTCTTCCCCTTGTGGGAGCAAATTCTCCGAATGTGTGCCCCAGCATATCGCCAGTTACTTCAACAGGAACGAATTTATTCCCATTATAAATATAAATCTTCCAGCCAATCATCTCTGGCATAATTACTAAATCTCGCTGATGTGTTTTTATTGATTTGTTCCTCTTTAATTTTATTTCCGCTCTTTTGATAAAATCCTCAATTTTCTGAAAATTCCTAAGAACACTTCTTCTCTGCCTTGACCTCAAAAATTTCGCAAACTCTCTTACATCTAAAGACTTTAACTCTTCTATTGTTTTTCCCTTATATGTGAATTGTTTTTTTTGTATTTCCATTTTATTTCCTCTTACCAGTTCTTCTTGGCCTTAATAAACCAACTTTTCTTCCAGGAGGCGCATTTCTCTTTGCAATCTTGCTTTTTGGATTCTTCCCTCTTCCTGAACCAAAAGGATGATCTACTACATTCATCTTTACAGCAGATGTTCGAGGCCATAATTTACTTTTTGATTTTTTAATATGATATTTTTTTCCAGCCTTCATAACTGGCTTGTCAAGTCTGCCTGCTCCCGCAATCACACCAATACTTGCCCTGCAGTTCTGATTAAATTTCTTTTCTTTTTTTGAAGGCATTAAAATAAAAACATCTTTTCCAACAACTCTGTTAATTACCGCAGAATTTCCTGCACTTTTTATGAAAACCCCCCCATCTCCTGGTCTTGATTCAATATTATAAACCGGTGTTTTAATTGGAATATCTTTTAATTTCATAATATTCCCTTCTTCAATTCCAACGAAATCTTGTTCATTTCTGCGCGTAGGTGCAGTCTTAGGTTTCGTGGCGCCAAGATTTTTTGAATCTCGTGCGTTTTTATCAAAACTAATCTTCTGCCCCTCAACCATGCCTTTAAATGCAGGAATATAAAAAATTCCCCTGTTATATTCTATTTTTGCTAAGGGAGCAGTGTGTGCACCTGAATTAAACAGTTTAACTACAATCCCTTCTCCAGAAAGGTCTCTTGGGTACTTCAATTTAAACTTAAACGCTTTTCTTCTGACTCTGTAGGTGAAACTTCCTTTTCCTCGCGCTTGCTGAACTATTCTTTTTCCCATTTTTAATTTATCAAATGAATTTCTTTTAATTTACATGTCAATTTTGAAACAGTCTCATCAGCTTCAGAAACATCAGTGCCCACCTTTTTTAATCTTTTTCTTGTTAATCTATATCCTTTAATGTTTTCAGCAAGAAATTCGCCAAAATTTTTAATTTGATATTCTATCTCTCCAACCCAATATTGTAATCTTTCATCCATTTTACATCATACCCAATTTCGTTGCTATATCAATAGCAGGAAATTCTTTTTTTAATTTAACATAAGCATATTTTTTATTTTCTTTAACTAAAGTTCTAATTTTTTTAACTTTTACTCTGAATAATTCTTCGATTTCTTTTTCAATTTCATTTTTTGTTTTGTTTTTTTCTGTTTTAAATGTCAAAACATTCTGTGATTCAATAAGCATAACCGCTTTTTCAGTCACTACTGGTTTTAAACTCATTTTCCTTTAAATTTCTCCTGTAAATTTTTAATTGATTGTTCAGTATAAATAGTCAATCTCCCAACCCCTCCTTTAGCTAAATCAGTAACACCTAAACTTTTGACATTAGTTGCTTCAAAAGCGTTTGTTTTTACATCTTCGCTGTTTCCAAGAACAAGAAGTAATCCTGCGTTTTTTTTATACTTTCTGCCTCTGAGTTTTCCCTTCCCTGCTCTTATTTTTTTCTTTTGCAATGCTAATTCAAATAAATCTTTTCCGAGAATCTTTTTTAAACTAAAAATTAATTCTTTTGTTTTTAAGGAAACTAATTTTGACTCAACAACTAATGGCAGATTTTCCACTTTTTTATTCTTGAGTCTTTCATATTTTTTAATTACTTCTTTTTTATTAGCTGTTGCACTTATTGCAGAAACTAATGCAATTTTCAATTCTTTTTTATTTATTTTTTGGATATTAATCATTGAAAGAACTTTTGGAGGGTGGGCTCTTCTTCCGCCTCTTGTGCTTGGAATACTGGCGCCTATCCAGTTAAACTGTGAGCCCCTTCTCAAAATTATCTTTCTTGGGATTCTTGATATCCCTTTTCCATACGTGCTTTTCCAAACATGTCTTCTATGAACAAGCTTCCCACTTGCAGAATGTTGTTTTCCTGCCACCAGCGACGGAGAATATGGCTGTTTGTTTTTTTTA
>CAYUZQ010000025.1:3259-5751 GCA_964448815.1 Candidatus Woesearchaeota archaeon | reverse complement strand
CAGAGGTATCAAGAATGTCTATTTGTGTAGCACTTGCCGCTAAAACATAGTACTCACCTCCTAACAAAGGCATATCTGTTTCAACCATCTCTGTGTAGTTAACATCATCATCATAGGTTATTGTGTAACTTAAAATTTCTTCAGCATTTGTCCAATGGAAACCAATAGTTGGTGCATCATTCTCATAATCATTATCTGCAAAAAGATCTAATGCTTTTGTAGGTAAATCAATTTCTTGATCGTAATCTTCATCAACATCTCCGTCATTGTAAGTACCATCAGCTAAGAAAGTCATTTCATCTTTGTCCAACTTTGGATACAATTCATCTAATGTATCTCCAAAATTGTACTCGTCTGAAGTTTTTTTAAGTTGAAAAGATTCTCCTCCTGTAACAGAAATACTTCCACCAGTAACCCCTTTTGCAAGGTCTCCTTGGATGTTTGCAGCTTCAACTTCGTCTAACTGTGAAACACCTGCCCCTGTACCATAAACAACTGCTACATTTGCAGTTCCTCCAACAACGAATGGTGCTGGGTAATTTGCAGCAGCAGCTATGCCCATAGTAGAGCAAACCATTAATGCACTTGTCGCGATTGCTGAAATTTTTCTAAAACTAAATTTTTTCATTTCTTATTTTTTTAACCTCCTTTCAATTGTATTAATATGTTGTCTATGACAACCTCTCTCAACCCATAGTATAGGGTAAACTATTTGTTGAGTGAATATAATCCCCTATTAGAACACCCTAAGGTGTAATACCAATTTAGTTTCCTGCATCCAGAAAACCAACCTGATAATTTATCAAATTCGTTTTTCTTTAAAAAGCTTGCTGTAGAATTTTATCCGATACCCCTAAAAAACCCCTTTTCTTAAGGTTTTATTTATAAAGATTGTGCTGTCACTGAAATATTAATACAAACCATAATTTTCTCTAAAACCAAACATTTATTAGCATAGGGTAATTATTAAGAATATATATTATAAAATAATACATAAATACAAAATATACTTTGTAGGTATAGATAAAGAAAAAACAGACATACAAAATGCCAAAAACGAAAACAAGGGAAATAACAATAACAGAATCTAAAGGAGCATTTTCTATATTTAAAAAATCAAAGCCTTCAAAAAAAGATTATGATTTTGAGGGAGTTTTGGCATTGAGACAGCTTCTGAGTAATGAAAAAGCACGAATTCTGCATGTCATAAAAACGCAAAAACCCGGTTCTATTTACGATTTAGCTAAAAAATTGAACAGGGGCTTTAAATCTGTAAATGACGATATTAAACTCTTGGAAAGATTTGGATTTATTGAACTTGTAGAAGAAAAAACAAAAAACCGAATAAGGCACAAACCAGAAATAGTTGTGGATACTGTTACAATTCACCTGAAAGTTTAGTTCGTTAATACCCAAGAGTTGGTTGCTTGCCTTAGTATTTTAGTAATAAGCTGTGAAAAATATTTTAAATGAATTTCCGCTTTTGCTGAAATCCTGCATAGAACTTTTGTAGTTCTTAGTTGCATTTCCTTCTTTAATCAGAAGAATTTCTTCAGCATCACGCGTGATGTTTAATTCATATCCTTTCACAGGCCTGTCCCCCTCAATTTTCCAGCTTTCTTCTGTTATACCTGTTAATGTAGAATTCAAAATTTCGCAAGTATCTTTATTATCTGAGCACTTCTCTCCTTTATTACAATAAAATATTAAATCTTTGATTGAAAGATATTCTAAATCATTTGAATCCCTGCAATCTGTGGTGTATTGTAAAAATGCCTGAACAAAGCTCCCAACTTCATAACTTTCTACATTTTCTTTTTGTGGACTCTTTAGAGAGATTCCTAAAAAAACAAGCAAAATCACAGCAACTAAAATTATAATTAATGCAAAGCCAATCATCTCTTCCTGTGCTCTTTTCCCTTTAAATTTTTCAAGATCCATTATTCTGCTCCCCAATCTTTATAACTTATCATAATTTTAGCTAATTCACATTTGTCATAAATTTTCCCTTCATAAGAATCTTTCCTGCACAATAACGCAAAATTTGAATATTCTGCGGGCATTTCTCCTGAACCTATTTTAATTACATTACAATTTGGATAATTCCCAAGCCCGCATATCTCTTCAACACCAGTTTTTGGATAAATCTTTCTTATTTCTATATTCGTTCCAACCCCCCAAAAAGTTTCATCTGGATTGCTTGATACCCTTTCATAACTATCTATGTTCTGTTTCAACATCATTACTTTGTCAGCATCAATGCAGTCAATTTTCTCACCTCCAAAAGCTTCGCCGCAGGAAAATTCAGGAGAGTTTGCTATTTTTGTTACTAACAGCAAGGCATTTTTTTCTTCAATTTCTGTTGCCGAGCTCTTCAGTGAAGACAGATGGAAAGCTAAAATAAAAATTCCAACCAAAACAAAAAACAATGTGACTGCCATTAACATAAACGCCATTTGCTGTATTTTTAATTGTGCTTTCCTCATTTTAAT
>CAYUZQ010000025.1:0-3159 GCA_964448815.1 Candidatus Woesearchaeota archaeon | reverse complement strand
GCTTTCCTCATTTTAATTACCATAATCTGCACTCCCAATTCATCTCATTTTTTTCTTTGATGTCCTCTGCAATATTGATAATTGAATTAAGATTTCCGTCGAAATTTTCTACAGCATTATTTAATCCCAGCAAATTTAAATTAGAATAGCATCCTTTTTGAGAAACAAATTTTGATTTATCATAATATATCATGGAAAGTTTTTCTATTCTTTGCATGAGCCTTTTTACCTGGCATTCATAAACTTCTTTGTCTGCGAAAATTCCTGCATACATCAAAGCATCGCTCTTAAACTCAACAGATTTTCCCTTTTTTTTAACAAAGCCGTATGAATAGGAATTGGAAGTTTCTGGATTATAATTAACATTAATGTCACAATTAGAATTACCAAAACAAATTTTAATTGAAGAATTCGGGCAATCTTCTGTTAAAAGATTTTCCTGACCCAGCATTGAGATTTCCCTTTCAATATTTTCAGGAGCATTCACAAAACAGTAATTTTGCGACGAGGAGGTCAGGTAGATTAAATCAGCAACTTTAAACGGGAAATCAAATGGTTTTGAAAAAAGATAGAATTTTTTTCCTTCACTGGGATTTTCTGAGAAAATATATTTGTTGGAAAAACCAACATCAATATCTGTTTCTGTCCATTTGTTAAAACTTTTTTGGGATATTTGAATCAACTGCCTCCCGAACCCATAATTGTTGTTGCATTTATTATAAATTCTTGTTTCTACTGGAAAAACTAATGAACTGGACTGTGCACTTTGAAAACTCGTCTCAAGAGGATTTAGCAATGTTCCTATTTCTTTTCCTGTTTTTGCACCAATAGTCCCTTCTCCTGTATGAATGACTTTCACAACCCCGTAAATTGCGAGGGACAAGATAAAAATTCCTACGATAATTGAAAAAATCAATGCAAACGGAATTTGTAAATAACCTTTTTTCATTTTAATCAGCTACCGTGACCAACTCTTCTCCAAAACTTTTTTGAATAGTCATACTCGCTTTTCCATTAATGTTTTTAATGCAAAATGGATTTTCAGTTTCAGTTATTTTTGCAATATTAAGATGTTTTATTTCTTTTGATTCTATTCCTTGTGAGGAGCCAACTGGATAAAAAACCATGTTTTCATCATTATAGCAAACATATTTCAATTCATCATAAAAATTTCTATTTGTTCCAGACCCTTCTGAGCCAACATCTATAAAACAAACATATTCTATTTTTTTTGGAAGAGAATATCCTGCTTCTTGGGAGCGTTGAGAACCTTTCCATGCACTGTCGATGTCAGATTGCAATCCTTCTACAAACTGTCCGACCTTTCCCGCGTCCTGAATTTGGAGGAATTTTTGTATGGCATAAAATGCAAAAATAATAAAAATAATTATTAAAATAATTGAGAAAATCATCCCAAAAGATAATTTCATTTCCCCTTTTTTTTTCATAAATGAGTTAGAAAAAAGAAGTTTATAAGTTTTTATTAAATTACACTCGCTATCGCTCGATTATGATTATCTAAAGCAAGACTTCTTTCTGGTCTTCCACTAAAACAGAATTAATAAAAAATATTTATCAACAATTTTTTATCCCGAGCGAACAAAGTGAGCGCGCCCAATTTTCATTCCCCGCCCTTGTAAACTTCAAAAGGTCTTATAATAATGCTGCATTCATCAGGCAGATTTCCATACTCGTCCCGGCATTTAATGTAAAAATCTTTTTCTGTGTTCCACTCTGTAAAGTGATTTGTTTCATCAATAACTTTCATGTCTATTCCGTCGTCAAATGAATAACTGCAATCCATATTATCATAAACACATTCTGCTGGCTCATTTGTTATTATTCTCAAGTATGTTCCGTCGCGATAGGCTCTTACAACAAGCGGTTCTTGTCTGTCAGTTTCAACTGTGAAATTAATTGTTTTGTTGTCTGGATTTCCCCCCAAATCATAACACCTGATAAAGTATTCATAATCTCCTTCTGTCAGCCACAAGTCATAAGAATGTTCGTGTGTCCAAAATGGAGTGAATTTATCATCAACTTCCAAATCCAATGTTTCTCCGAACTCACAAGTCGCTTCACCTTCATGATAGCCCGCTGAAGTTTTTGCTGTTAATGTTACCTTAACAACTTCTGTTGAATCTTTTATTATCCCGCTCGGTCCAACAGAATCAATTTTTAATGGCTGGGTTCCAATTAAAACAAACTTGTAAGATTCTGCATTTACATTTCTGTCTTCCTCCTCTGCTGACGGCTGGTCTTTACATCTAAAGTAAAATTTGTTTTCCTGTCTGTCTTTTAATCCAGTTAATGTCGTGGTGAGAGTGTAACGCCCTTGAGCATCTATATCAGAAACTGAATCTGCTTTTGTGTTATCCATTTTATTTTCATCTGGCATGCTATCGTAACTCTGGTCTGAATGGCTCCATTTACATTCTACTGGCTCGTTAACATAAACTTCTATATCTATTGATGTTTGGTTGTAAGCAATAGGCAACCCGTTTAAAGGGTTTGTTCCGGAAATTAAAGGAGGGGTTGTGTCAGGACCTGCGTCTACACAGAGCTTGAATACAAAATCTGCTGTGTTATAATTTCCATTAGCATCCTGACATTTCACATATAATTCAAAGTTACCGTCATTTCTAATTGTCAGATTTTCTGTTTCAGCAGCACTTGCACCTGGCAAACTCATGACTTGCGTGTGATTATATTTTGATGTTGAACTCCCGCCAAAATAAAAATCCATATCATCAAAAGAATCTTTTCTTATGTAATCTATTTTGCATTTTGCAGGCTCGTCTGTGGTTACCCCAAATGATAAAGGTGTGAAAGCAGGAACGCATTTATCTGTTGATTTAATATATTCAATTATGACTCCTTTGGCAGGAGGGGAAATTCCTGTATTTTGTAATTTGTACCTGTAATCATCAAGCAAAGCATTTTCTAATGGTTTTATTACAGGAGGATTAACATCATTTCTATTCACCCAAACACATTTTTCTTCATCTGTTCCTTGGTTTAATAATTCGCATGCCTGCCCTAAACTTCTGCATTGATATTCAGAGCAAGGAAGTTCTTGGTTGTTGCATTCTTCACAATAATCTCCCTTGGTTGGAGCCTCCCAGGGATAACATGTAAATGTTATTGTTTGGGTTGTTT
>CAYUZQ010000024.1:0-5778 GCA_964448815.1 Candidatus Woesearchaeota archaeon | reverse complement strand
GTCCCATTAAAGCAATCACAAAAACAGGCAGCTTTTTTCCGAAAACATTAACTTTCTTTTTCATAAGTTTTCTCATTTCTATTTGTTTAAACCTCCTTTCAATTGTATATAATTATCCCTAAAAGGATAATGAATATTCTTAGAAATATTAAAGCATTCACTTTCAATCATGCCAAATTATAGGGATTTACCCTTAAAAAGATTGTTATCTTCAGAAGTATATGTTTTGTTATTACTTGGGGTGGATGAAAGAGATAAAATAGTTAGATTTTTAAATTGGAAATGATTTTGTTAGATATGAATAAAAAATGCTCTTTTATGTATGACGATTTTTCTGACAGACTTATGATTTCTTGCAAAAAAGATTCTGATGTAATCGTTGGAAGTATAAGAGTCCTAAATTTAAATATTGATTTTACTTCAAATAATAAAATTGCCAATGTTGAATTGAGGAAAGCATCTGATTATATAGAATCCCTTGGCTTGAATCCCAGGATACTGAATAACTTAACTGACGCACAACTTATGTTTAAACAATGCCGGGACGGATATCTTATTTATTTTATTTTACAGGGAATGAATAAAACAGAAAGGATTCCTTATAATATACAATCAAGAAAAGTTCCAGTCTTGAATTAATTCTTTAATATGGTTTTTTTAATAAATGACAAAAAGGAAATTGACAGTATAATTTCTAAAAAAATAAAGGGAAGGAAACTAATCTTTACAGATTATTATAAATTTGGGATTTTGAAAAAAGGGATAGAACACAAGAGAGTTTTAGAAATATTTTATCAATTTAAAAAAGTATTCGAGATAGAGAAAGAAATATTAAAATATGGGGATGTTGGTTATGAATTATTTTATAAATTAAGTGGGAATAGATGTTTTTCTATAGCTACTTGCCCAAAAGATAAAAAAGTTCTAATAATACATGCAATTGAATATAAAAGAAGTCTGGAAAAAAGATTTAAGAAATAATAACTAATCGCTTTTCTGTGTTTCCAGCTTTGTCTGTTGCTTTGATTAATATTATTGTCGTCGAGAAGATAATTTTTTGTTATTGTTTAATTCCAATGAAGCTGTTTATTGCTGTTGAAAAACAAGATTTGTCATTATTAAGAATTAATGAAATAGAAAAAAATTCACAAAAAAATATCAAAAGATAAAATAGTGTAGGAGGAAGATACCGAAGTATCAACAACAACCGAAGTTATTGCCCTCCTACAAAAATAAGACAATATCAAGGTATTTAAATTTTACGGTTGCTGGTTTAACTGGAAATGATTTGATGTTCAAGGATTAATCTTATGATAAAAAATTAGTAATTGCAAAAATAAAAATAGGTGTAGGAGGAAGATACCGAAGCACCAACAACAACCGAAGTTATTGCCCTCCTACAAATTTTCATAGACTTTTGGTTATATAAACCTTTCGTTATGCGGGGGATAACTCGACCTCGCACGAGTTATTAATAACAAACAAGAGTCTCTACCACGAAATCGCTCGGGATTTGATGTTCAAATCCTCATAGAATAAATGCTGTCTGAAGATAGCATATGCGGGGGACAGGATTTGAACCTGCGCAAGCACTAAGCTACAGCCTTTCTAACACAGGGTGTTGGAAACCCGGAAAATCAGAAGATTTTCTATGTCTTAAGGGCTGCTCGTTTGACCGCTCCGACACCCCCGCATGTTCGTAGTAAAGAGAAAGAGTATTTAAAGATTTTCAGTTTATAAAATTTGCAAGAAAAAATTGCATCGCTTCGCTCATTTGAAAATAAACAATAAATAAAACACCAGCGTTAATTTATTTTAACTACTCGGAATTTAGTGAGTATAACTACTAAAATTTAATCCCATGCAAAGCCTCAGGCAGGATTTGAACCTGCGACCTATATCTTACGAGGATATTGCTCTGCCACTGAGCTACTGAGGCATGGATATTAAATAGAATCCAATTAATAAAATTTTGGTTGGTAAAATTATAACATTAAATTTAATAATGAAAAATTATTTTCCCCGCAGTTCCTGATAAACACTGTCTGCCGCAATAGCCCCCTCTCCGCAGGCTGTAATAATCTGCTTCAGGGAATTGTTTGTAATATCTCCTGCTGCAAGCACACCCTTAACATTCGTATTTTGTTTTTTATCAACTGCAATATATTTCTCTTCCATTTCCAGCCCCAGTTTTTCAGCAAGTTCAACATTAGGCACACTTCCTATTTCAATAAATAATCCGTCCATGTCAATAACCTTTTCATTATTAATTTCTACTTTTTCCAGTTTATCTTTTCCGATTAATTTTGTGACATTTGAATTAAAAAGATTAATTATATTTTTCTTTTTAATTTTCTTGACCCAGCTTGGCTCTGCTTTTGAAAATTTATCTTTCCTGTAAATTATGTAAACTTTTTTAGCAAAATCTGAAAGAAGCAATGCGGCACTTAATGCAGCGTTTCCTCCTCCGACGATTCCCACAGTTTTTTCTTTATAAAATCCTGCATCGCATGTCGCGCAGTAGCTTATTCCCCTCCCGATAAATTCTTTTTCATTTTCCAGCTGAAGCCTTCTTCTTTCACAGCCAATTGCTAAAATTATTTTCTTGGCAGAATATTCTTTTTTGTTGGCAACAACTTTAAACTCTTTGCCTTTTATTATGTCATCAACTTCTTCCTGTTTTATTTCAATTCCCAAACTCTTGACATGACCCATCATCTTCATCATTAATTCCACCCCGCCTATACTTTCGTAAGAAGGAAAATTGCAAACCTCGCTCGCCTCGCCTGCCAGACCTCCGGGAAGTTTTCCGACGACCAGTGTTTTTAACTGGTATCTTCCTGCATAAATCGCAGCTGTCAACCCAGCAGGTCCTGCACCAACAATAATTAAATCATATTTTTCCATAGAGCATGAAAATTAGGGGATATTATAAATCTTACGAATCAGTTTAAAAAATTGCATGCCCCGTGGAAATAATTTTTTAAAATTGCCGGTACAATTTTTCCAGATTAACTTTTTTCAAAAACGAAGAATTTTTAAACTGTTTTTCCTTGTTAAGAATAATAAATAAAAAAGGAGGTTAAGATGGCAAAGCAAGGATCAAAAGCATTGACCTTTATTGCTTGGTTGACAGGAGTTTTAGTGTCATTAGCAGTAGGTTTCGGAATGATTGATGGGGTATTGGCTATTAGATGGATTCCAACAATCATAACAAATATCTTTGGATGGATTGTTGTTATAACAACATTAGTCGGCGCTGTAATGGCAATACTTAGCAAATAAATTTTTATTTTTTATTTATATTTTTTATTTATAAGAAAGCTAAAGAAGTATTTTTTAATTGTATTTTTAAAATAGAATATTGAAGAGTTATTAAAGATATATTGAAGTATAATAATTCTTAAAAAGATTTTTTAATTAAAATTATATGGAATTTTTTTATAGATTTTATAATTTTTGCCCCCCTCTTGAAAGAGAAAAATTAGGAGCATGGGGATTTTCTGCAATTTTAGAGAGAGATATAGCAAGAGCAGCTTTATTGACTGAAATTGAAAATCATGATTGGATCCATCTTCAACACATTGCTGATAGAATCATTAGAGGATATGGATTAGCAAAAGAAGATGAAAATATAAAACCCCCTTATGAGTTTGTTAGAAATGAAGAAGGAAATCTAACACTGTTTGCTGAATCTTTTAATATTCCCGGAAATGCTTGTTTTTTATTTTACCCTCCGGATTCTCTTGAAGAACTAAGAAAAAAAGAAAAATCAAATCTTAATTGGATAGAATTTAATCCCCATAATGTGGACAGTTCTTCGCAACAATTAACTCTTGCTTCTATTTGGGAAACTTGGGCTACAGGAGTTTATGGCATTCTAAAAAGAGAAGTTTGTTTTAGATAAAATCTATTAAATTCATTCTAAATAAAAATCAAAAAAGTTCTACTAAGACCCAGACTGTTAAAACAAGCCACAATATTATAAGTAACCAGGCTCTTTTTAGAATGTTGGTTTTTAGCATCTTTGTTGCTGCAGGTATAAATTCCTTGCTATAAGATGCAAGACTCATTCCTGTTAAAAGTGCTCCAAGGAGAACACAAGCCATTATTTGAATAATAGTCAATTCTTGTAGCAAGTAATAAAAGACAAAAACTGTTAAAATTAATTCCACCAGAACTAATAAAAAAGGGTTCTTATAAATTCCTTTTACAAAACTTATCCAAGACTCACGACTGACTAAAACTATAAATAATTTTAATAAAACAACTATTGCAAAAATCAAGGCAACAATTTCTACTGATGTAAATGTCATGTTTCACCTCCTTTCAATTATGCATGAACTATCATTCATTTTATTTAACAGATCTCATCTCTTTCCATGCTAATTCAAAAAGCTGTTCCAAGGTGTTAGCGAAAAATTCTGTGTTTATCCAAACACCCACGTCATAATTTGGATGGAATTTTTCGTCGTCGAGAAGCATAAACATTAATTGTTTTGAATCAATAATAGTAAACCTTGCTTTCATTTTCCCTAAATCCCTGACCTCTGCAACTTTTTTCAAGTCTTTTGCAACTTTCAAATTATTGCCGTCAATCGGGGCTGCAATTCTTATCTTAACTCCTCTTTTTTTGCACTTTTCAAAACTTGGCATCAGCACTTCAATTTTTCTGTTGAGTCCTTCTGCTGTTGTTACAATTGTTACTGTCTTTTCTGCATCATTAACCATCATATCCAGATGATTGTAAAGATTCTGTCTCCCCCTCAAACTTCCCGATAAATCAGATGGCTCAACAAATTTCACGCCTTTGGTAAAAAGAGTGGTGAGTTCCTGCAAAACTTCATCGCCCCTTAATTTTTCAAGCCGCTCTGTTCTTTCTTTAGCATTTCTCATCAAATTCTTTTTCACTCTTTCAACAACTTCTTCTGGTTTTAATGCCACGAATTTAATCGGCTTCCCGAGTTTCATAATAATGAATCCTTTCTTTTCCAAACTTTCTAAAATATCATAAGTTCTTGAACGTGGGACGTCAGAAATATTGCTCAATTCCCCGGCAGTTGAAGTTCCCCGGGAAAGAAGCGCAGTCCATACTTTAACCTCGTAAAGATTCAAATCAAAAATCTTTCTTAGTCTGCTTAAAAATTCTTCTTTAACTATCATATTTTTTGTAACCTATCTTTGTTTTTAAATATTGTTATAATAAAAGAGTGAATTTATTAAATTACTCGTTGGTAGTTATTTTAGTGGACAATAACAATTTTCCCTCTTTTATCTTTAATTTTAAAACAAACATTATTTTTAAATCTTTCCTTATCAGTTGTAACAATTTCCAATTTTTTTGAATTGGTTCTGTTTTTTATGAACTCTTCCTGTTTTTCCAAAATCTTCTTGAAGTCATCGTCGGCAATAATGATTGTTTTAACCTTGTTCTTTTTTTCTAATCCTAATTTTTTCCTGAAAGCCTGAATCTGCCTCGATAATTCCCGTGCATAACCTTCTGCTTCAAGTTCTGAAGTTATTTTAGTGTCAATTTCTACTGAAATTTCTTTTCTTTTTTTAAAATCTATTTTTTTGACATTTAATTGATTTTTTATTATTTCTTGAAGTTCTTTATTTAATTTCAGATTCCCGTAGACAATTGCTTTTGCCAAAGGCCACTTCAAGCCTATTTTCGCTTTATCTCTCTCTGCCAGTCCTTTTTCAATTATTTGTAAAGTGAGAGTCATATCCCCCTCTAATTTTTTGTCAATTTTTTTCTCTTCGGCTTTTGGCCAT
>CAYUZQ010000023.1:0-5828 GCA_964448815.1 Candidatus Woesearchaeota archaeon | reverse complement strand
CTCCCTTCTTCTTTTTCTTAATTATGTGCCGTCAATGCCAAACTAATCCAGTTTATGAATTTACTAACAAAAGGAAACTTTGCAAAAATTGTTTTATAAAATGGTTTGAGAAAAAAGCATTATATACAATTAGGAAATTTAATTTGTTAAAAAAAGGAGATGTCGTAGGTTATAAAAAAGGAAGTGATTTTCGTTCTGTTGTGCTCAAAGAAGTTCTTGAATTAATTGCTGAAAAAGGGAGGATTCAATTAGCTCAAAAAGAAAAATATGACAAATTTGCACTTCCAATTACTACTGACTCGGCTGCCTATGAAATTGTTAGTGGATTAATTAATGGAAATATTAAAAACCTAACTAAGTTTTTTCCTGTTTATAAAAAAACTATCAAGCCATTATACTTATTCTTAGACAAAGAGGTTTTGCTTTATGCTAAACTTAAGAAATTAAAATTTAAGGGACGCAAAGAAAAAGACGACAAAACCTCAAAATTTATCAATGAGCTTGAGAAAAAACATCCTGAAGTTAAAAGAGCTATTGTTAACGGGTTTTTGAAGATAAATTAGCAAAGATTTATATGTCCTTAATTTTAATTTAAATTATGAATTTAAAAGATAAAATAGAAAAGCCTTTAATTGCTTTGGTAAATTTAGCTGAGCAAGTGGATGTTTGTAAAGGAATTATTAACGGCAATCAAAGAATTGTTGACTTTTTTAGAGACTTTTATAGTTCTCCTATTAAAACTCTTAAGGCTTATTATAGAGATTTAACTCATTGAAGTTTTTCTCTTTTTTATTCTTTTCCCTCAATTCTCTCTAAAAAGTTTTTTATGAAATTTTTATTTTCTTCTCTGTTTTTTATTTCTTTTATTGTATAAAATGAAATTTTTTCTTTAGTGTGCTTTTCTGTTTTCACATTTGACATTAATTTCTCTTTTATCCCTTCACTTAAGAGAATTTCTCCTTCAGAAAGAGAAGAAATCTTTTTTGCTGTGGTTATTAAAGTTCCCATGCTCATAAATTTCAAACTGTCTTTTTCCTGCTTTGCAATTATTGTTCCGTGATTTAAGGATATTCCAAATTCTATTTTTTGCTTGGACAATTTATTATGCTCTGCTAAGGCATCTTTAATTTTTTGTGCAATGTCTACTGCAATTTTTTCATTTTTGAATGTTCTTGTTTTTACTGGAGCCAGGATAAAAAATAAATTATCCTGATTTTCGTATATTGCTGCCTTGCTCTCTTCTGCTGTGTCAACTATTCTCTGCAATGTTTCTTCTGCATTTGATTTATTGGATGTGATTTCTTTGAAATTTTTTATTTTGAGACAGACGACGCTCGCGTTTTGTTTTTCTCCTTTGATGGACAACGAAAGTTCTGCCTTATTTCTTGCATTAATTATCTGGTTTTTTTTCAAAGGCATTAAATCGCCTTTTTCCTTTTTTTTGGAACGGATATATCCAAAAAAACTTTTTTGATACCCTTTTTTGAAAACTATAAAAGCAACGAATCCAAGAATTGCGATTATAAAAATCCAAACAACAGGATATTTTATCAGAGTTAATACCCTATCTGGTGCTTTTTTTACATCAATTGCTTTTCCGGTCAGTGAAATGCTTTCAAGTATTTTAGTTTCTTCTCCGGTTACAATTTCTACCTGATACACTCCTTTAGGTGCACTTAAAATATATTTCTGACTTTCATCCACATCCAGATTAACATTTAAATTTAGGGAATTATTTCCTATTTTTATTAGGATATCATCATTGTACAGAACATTTCCGATGTTTGTTAAAATAAGTGTTTTATTTATTATCTCAACGTCTATATCTTTTTTCTCTTTTATCCTGAATGTGGATTCGCCTGTAAGTTTAGTTGAAACAGCGACGACAGTCCATTCTGCCGGGGGCTCGTTATATGCAATGGGAAACTCTAAAAATTCATCTGTTGGTTTTTCAATTTGCTTTAAAATTCCATTATTTTCATTTTTAATTGTTATAATCGCAACTGATTCTATTTTCTCACCTGTTTGGTCGTGAAGTATTGCTTTGACTTTTAAGTTTGTTCCTGGCTCCACTTCTGAGTTTTCGAGCACTATCTCTAAGTTCGTGGGTATTTGGTTTATCCAAATATTATAATTTTTGAATCCGTTATTTGTGATTTCTCCTTCAGAATTTTTTTCATAAGCATTTAATTTTACCAGGCATGCCCCGGCTTTCATATCCTTTGGGAAAGATAGGTTTACTGAAAAAAAACCGTTGTTTATTGTTGATAACTGGTTTATGCTTGAAGCATTGTCATAAACTATTTCAAGTTCTACGAATCCATCCGCATTTTCCTTATTTTCTTTTACTGCTTCTCCTTTAATTAAAATTTTTTCTCCTGGGTTGAACTCTGTTTTTTCAAGCACTACCTCTATGTTTACTAAATCTGAAATTTTGAAGTTCTCTGTCAGCACATACTCCTCTTTGAAAATTCCTTTTATTTTGCAATCCCCTTTCAGTTCGCCAATCATATCTTCTGTTAGCCCTAATGAGAATTTTATTTTACCTTCTTCGCCTGATGAAATTGTTAAAGGAATTTTGCCCACTTCTTTTGTATTGCCTTTACAGAGCAGATTAACATAAAAATATCCTGAAACATCTGTTGTCGTTTTTACAGTCATGTCTATTGGCAGCACATCCCCCAAATTATAAACTTCCTTTGGTTGTTCGTTAATTATTATTTCTGCAGATGCAAATGATATAAGTAAAACTGCAAAGATAATTAAGATTGTCTTCCCCATTTTATGTTCTTTTTAATCAAACGGCGTTTAAAAATTCTTCTGTGGTTTTTGATAATGTTTAAAAATAGGACTTGTTTTAATTAAATATGAAAAAAGGGTTTAATGTTACTCCTTATGAAGTTGAAGGAAATATTGATTATGGGAAATTGATTAGAGAGTTTGGGTTAGAAAAGATTAATGAAAATGTTCTTAAAAAAATAGAAAGACATGCTGGAGAGCTACATTTTATGTTGAGGAGGGGTGTTGTTTTTGCACATAGAGATTTAAATTGGGTTTTAAATGAATATGAAAAAGGAAATAAATTTTTTCTTTATACTGGTTGTGGACCTTCAGGACCAATTCATTTGGGGAATTTGCAGATGTGGGTATTTACAAAATGGCTTCAAGATAAATTTAATGTAGATTTATGGTTTCAATTCACAGATGATGAGAAGTTTTTATTTAAGAATAAATCCTATGAAGAAATTCAAAAATGGACTTATGAAAACATTTTGGATGTGATTGCACTAGGTCTTGATTCAAAAAAAACTCATTTTTTGATTGATACAAAACATGCAGGAATAATGTATCCAGAAGCAGTAAAAATAGCAAAAAAAATAACTTTCTCTACTATAAAAGCTTCCTTTGGGTTTACAGATAGTAATAATATTGGAAGTATTTTTTATACTTCAATGCAGGCTGTTCCAGCGATTCTTCCATCTGTTCTTAAGAAAAAAAATATTCCTTGTTTAATTCCTTTAGGAGTAGATCAAGACCCTCATTTTAGAATAGCTAGAGATGTCTATCCAAAGCTGGGATTTTATAAGCCTGCAATAATGCATAAGATAATGTTTCCTCCTCTGAAAGGAATTGGGGGAGCAATGAGCAGTTCCAAAAATGCTGTTATAATTACTTCTACAGATTCCCCTCGCGAAGTTGAGCATAAAATAAAAAAATACGCTTTTTCAGGGGGGCAGAAGACAACCTTAGAGCACAGGAAGAAAGGGGGCAATCCTGATGTTGATGTTTCTTATCAGTATCTGAAAATGTTTTTTGAGCCAGATGATAAAAAACTTCAGCAGATTCATGATGACTACAAATCTGGAAGATTACTGACAGGAGAACTTAAGGAAATTTTAATTGAAAAAATAAATGCTTTTCTGAAAGAGCACCAAAGGAAAAGAGAATTAGCTAAAAATAAGATTGATGATTTTTTGTTTAAACCTTAAGTAAATTTTCCATTATATCTCTTACATAAACTCTTGTTGCAAAAGGGGTTGAGATAATGTGCCAGTTCACTGATTTTAATCGTGATAATCCGCAGTGATATGCAGCGAGGATTGTTGCCTGTTTATCTGGAGTTCCCAAGTATTTCCAGTCAGGATGCCCCTTTTCTTCGTCCTTGCAATTTTTTTCCAACCAATTGATAAACTTTGTGGCGGTGGAGATATTTTTTCCTGGAATAAAAACATTCTCATAGAACTTGCTTGAATTATAGTCTGACCATGTTGTGGGGAGGATTTGCAACAAACCCCCTGCGCCAACACGGCTTACTTTGTTTGGGGTCCTTTGGGATTCCCTTGTTATTTGAAAAAAAAGAAATTCTTCGTTAATAACACTGCCTTCTAATGGATAAGAAGATTCATGAATTAATCTGGTTGTTTCAAGGGGAGAAAGTTTCTGATTGTAAAAAGAATATGTTCTCATACTCAAATTATCAAATAAACCAGTAATTATTTCATTTGTGGCAAATTTCCCATCAAGGGTTAGTTCTTTGTGAAAAAGTTTTGAAGCAGCAAACCATTTTTCTTCTTCTGGCAGGATTTTATAATTTCCCTGAGTAATGTCTGGAACCTGTCCAAATCCCAGTTTTGGGAACAAGAAATCAGAGCTTAAACTCGCTCCAACGATTATTAAAAATTCACGACGACTAAGGGTTTTCATATAAAGTTATTTGCACCGAAATTTAATTAGGTATAGGTGTAACAAAATTTTCTTTGATTTTTCATTTATATAATTTTCTATAAGAAAATTTTTATAGTCCTTTTTTATTATTCTTTTATGCAGAAGATAGTTACGATTGGCGGAGGAACAGGGCAGTATCAGATTTTGAGGGGGCTTAAAAATTACGAATGTGAAATTACTGCTGTTGTTACAATGGCAGATGATGGGGGAAGTTCCGGAAAATTAAGAGATGAATATGGTGTTCTGCCTCCAGGAGATTTCAGGCAATGCTTGGTCGCTCTTGCAGAAGGAGAAAGAGGAGCGATTTTAAGGGATTTATTTAATTACAGATATGGGGAAGATAATGTTGGAAACCAGATAATTGCCACTCTGACAAATCTTTATGGTTCTTCTGAAGGATTAAAATCTGCTAATACTCTTTTTAGTTTTGATAATTCCCGTGTTCTCCCAGTTACTACAGATGATGTTACTTTATGTGCTTATACAAAGAATGACAAATATATCAAAGGAGAAACAAACCTGGATCTTTCTTTAGATGAGAATGATGTTATAGAAAAAGTTTTTTATGAACCAGAGCCTTTTCTTTACAAGGACACTGGAAAAGCAATTAGAGCAGCAGATAAAATTATTATTTGTTCAGGAGATTTATACAGAAGCATAATTCCAACTTTGATTGTTAAAGGGATGTCCGACGCTATAAAAGAATCTCCTGCAATGAAAATTTATGTTTGTAATTTATTTACAAAAAAAGGAACTTTTGGTTTTAAAGCAAGTGACTTTGTTAGGGAAATTGAGAAATATTCTGGAATTCGTTTTGATAAGATTATAATGAATACAAAAATTCCTTCTGAAGAAATTCGTAAAAAATACCTTTTGGAAAATTCTTCTTTTGTTGAAAATGATATGCAGGATGATAAAAGAGTTGTAGTTGGAGATTATGTTAAAGAATATCCTTCAGAGAAAAAAACTCTTTTTAGGCATATCCCGGAAAAAATTGCAAAAGGAATAATTGCTTTATGATTTTTTTATAAAACAAATTTTTTGGTGAACCTTTGAATAATTTTAAAAACTGCCCATTCTTATTATATTTATGAAAATACTTT
>CAYUZQ010000022.1:0-5963 GCA_964448815.1 Candidatus Woesearchaeota archaeon | reverse complement strand
ACAGCAGATTGTAAATTTGATATCTCTTCCTGCACAGGTGAGGATTGGGGAATCCCTTTAGTTGGAAATTGCAAATACACTGAAGATGCAGGTGAAGATGATTGTGAGGAGGGTGATTTTTTAACTTATTCCTGGACAGCAGACTGGACATGGGCCCCCGAAAATATTGGAAAGGCTCCCCCATGTAAAGGGGGTTATACTTTAGATTCAGGAGATAACAAATGTTATTATGACCCAGATGAAAAATCTAAAAAATGTGTAAATGGTCAAAGAACAGTTCCCTGCCCTGCACAACTAAAACTGCCTTTCTTTGGTCCATATAATGTGATTACAGCAATTGCCTTGATTGCCTTAATTTATTTATTTTTAATAAAGAAAAGATACGGCAGATAAAAGGGAATTAAATAAGTAAAAGACTGAATGAAAGTTTATTAATTAAATCGTTTGGGAAAAGAGTTACAATTATTAAAATAAATAAGGACTTTATAAAAATCAAGAGGCACATCAAAATTTTTGGTGCATCAAAAAAGATTTAGTAAAAATTAAAAACAAAGTAAATTTAATTAAAGAAAATGGAAATAAACTTAAAACATTTTTTCACAATCATCTTCTTAGTCCTGCTTCTAAATGTAGTCTCTGCAAGTTTCGAAGTCGGTGATGCGTCTCATAATTTAACTTGCACAAATTACAATCCCGAAGACAACATAAAAGGATGGATAAACATAAGTTTTGATAATGAATCAAGTACTTCTGTTTTTAATGATTCTTTCGGAAATTCCATAAGTTTAATTGATTTGTTGGACAGAAATGAAGAGGCAGAATATGAAGGAACTGAAAACATAACCGCGGATTTTCAAAAAATATATTTGGATGAAGGGAATTTTTCTCTTCCTGAAGATTATGGCAATTTCACTTTTCAGTTGAATTTTAACAGTTCAACAGGCAATTTTGAAATTTTTTCAGAAAAAATAAATATCACAGATGTTCCTGTAATTGAAAGCTTGGCTCCTACGACAACTGTTTCTGCATTTCCTACTCCTTTTGAAGTAAAAGTAAATTCTGCAAAAAACATAACTAAATACAAATGGGACTTTGGGGATAATAAAACTGAAACAACTGAGACCGATGAAGTAACTCACACATATAATTCTGTAGGACAGTATGAATTAAAAATAACTGTAACAAATTCAGAGGAGTTCAGCACTCATAGAACTTTTAAGATAACTGTGGAGACTCCTGTAGAAATGATAAATCTAACTTTAAAAAAAATGCAGGAAGATTTAACTAATTTAAAAAACCAAATTAAAGAATTTGACCAGTTCTATCAGGAATGCTTAAATTCTGCTTTGGGAATTGTGACTCTAGAAAATAAATTGACAGCCATGCAAAAAGAATTTTTAACAGAAGCAAGTTCTGAAGAGGACTTCAATGAAATTCTGACTGGTTTATTGGATTTAAAAATTCCTGAATCAATCCTTATAAGCGGAAGAGCGGACTCGATTCCGTTCTATCCTGAAACAAACAACATAAATTTAAAGGTTTTAAAGGAAATCGGAGGAGGAGATTACAATACTAGTGATAAAAACAAATACATTGATGCGATCCTGTCATGGAATATAGAAAATATGGAAACAAAAATTGCTTTTGAAGAAATATCTGCAAAATATGAATTTTTTGAAGAGCCTGTTTTAAGAGTATTTGAATTAAAAATAAATAAAGATAATGACCAAGTGGATGACCCTTATCTTATTCTTAAGCAACTTGGCGGGCTCAAATTTAAAGAAGATTATTCAGAAAAAGAAAAATCAGGATATGCCTGCATAAAATTAGAATCTTTTAATACAGTTGTCTTTTCAACAACAGAAGATGTGGATTTCACTAACCTGCCTCTTTTTATTTCCCCTGAAATAAGCAAATTAACAATAATAAAAGAAGATTGGTATACTGAAAAAGAGAGGAGTTTTTCAAAAAATGTTCTTTTTGTTTTGATTTTAGCTTTATTATTAATTATTGGTATTGCTTCTTATATAATTTTACAGGAATGGTACAAGAAAAAATATGAAAATCACTTGTTTAAAAATAAAAATGATCTTCACAATTTAGTTATGTATATTGAAAATTCTAAAAGCAAGGGGCTTAAAAATAAAGATATTACAGGAAAGTTAAAAAAAGTTGGGTGGAAGCCTGAACAAATAAATTATGTTATAAAGAAGCACAGTGGAAAAAGAACAGGGATGTTTGAAATTCCAATAGGAAAAATTTTTAATATTTTCAAGAAAGAAAAGGTTTAGATTTATAAAAAATTGTGTGATGAAAATTAAACGACGCAAGTCCTCTTGATAATTGTTGTCCAGTATAGAAAAGTTTAATAAACTTTCTTAACACCATATATTATGGTGATAAAAATCTTCAGAAATTTTTTTAAAAGAATTTTTTCAAATATTTTTAAAAATAAAAAAGAGATAAAACTGGGATTTTACGGTCCTCCGAATGCCGGAAAAACAAGTTTAGCTAACAGAATCTGCAAGGATTTTACCGGAGAAGGCATTGGAAAAATCAGCAAAATTCCCCACGAAACGAGAAGTGTCCAGTTTAAAGAAAAGGTTGTAATAGAGTACAAAGGGAAAAAAATGCTTTTCAAGATGATAGACACTCCGGGAATTGCAACACGGATAGATTATGAAAAATTTCTAAAATATAAAATAAAA
Organism: Candidatus Woesearchaeota archaeon; assembly: GCA_964448815.1. Lineage (GTDB taxonomy): Archaea > Nanobdellota > Nanobdellia > Pacearchaeales > GW2011-AR1 > CAYUZQ01. The sequence continues at coordinate 3,255 of CAYUZQ010000022.1, read as the reverse complement.
AAGAAAGAAGCAAAGAAAAGAGCGAAAGAAGCAACGCAAGGAGTAATTGAAAGCATAAAATGGCTCGACGATATGGACCTTGTCGTAATTGTTTTGGATTCCACTGAAAACCCTTACAACCAGGTAAACATCACAATTATCGGAAACTTGGTCGCAAGAAAAATTCCTGTTTTAATCGTCGCTAACAAAGTTGATTTAAAAAAATCAGACATTAAAAAAATTGAAGCTGCATTTCCGGAATATGAAGTTGTTGGAATAAGTGCAAGATACGGAAAGAATCTGGAGGAATTTTATGAATCAATTTTTAAATTATCAAAAAAGATTTAGTAAAAATTAAAAACAAAGTAAATTTAATAAATAAAAGAGGCAATGAGAATTAAAAATCCCCGAGCATTTAAGTTTAAAAAAGGTGAAATTTAAATATGAAAAAAAAGAGTGAAAATTTTGGGAAAATAAAAGGGTTTTCAATCCAGTTTTTACCTTATTCTGAAATAAGAGATTTGGGCAGCAATGAAAGAATAAAAAAAATCCTTAAAATTGTTTTGGGGAATAATATTTTAATTTTGCAAGGAAAACTAATGGCCGAAGAAGAAGCGAGGCTTATCGGGGACACTATGGCAATGATAGGATATGTAAAAAATTTTAAAGGGATAGAGCTCGCAGTAATTTCTGGTAATGGAAACGAGGGGTTTTTTGGAAGAATGAGAAAAGGCATTGTGAATAGCCTGTCTAGGGGCGATTTGGGTGCAATAACAATCATCGGACCTGCAACAATTGTCAAAGAGATTAAAAGAAATCCAAAAAAAATTGAGTTGTTGCTGAATGGATAATCAAGATAATAAAAAAAGACTTATTTTGCTTAGACTTCTTTAAGATTAGAAGATGAAATTAATTTCAGAAAATATTAAATACCCAAAAGGGGTTACTTAATAATGCCACACCAATGCGTCAGATGCTCAAGAATTATTCCTTCTGGAAGCAAAGAATTGTTGGAAGGATGTAGCAATTGTGGAAGCCATTTTTTCTTTTACATAAGAGACGAGCAATTAAAAGAAATGAAGGAGAACCGAATTGAAATTCCTGAAAAAGAAAGAGAGACAATTGAGAAAGACATCAGGGAAATGGCAGGGATTACTGAAGAAGATGCACCTGTCATATTAGACCTGGAGTCTGTCAGAGTCGCGGGTCCCGGAAAATTTGAAATTGATGTTGTGAATTTGTTTAGCAAGAAAAGACCGTTAATTTACAAACTTGAAGAAGGAAAATATATAATTGACTTGGCTTCAACATTAAAAGGAAGCATGAAAGATGTGAAGGAAATAAGAAATCCTGGAAAGAGGGATTAAACTCTATTTGAATTATAAGGACAATCTGGTAAATCGGGAGCATAACCTCCATCAATACAACAATATCCAAATTCTCCAGCCATTAAATCTGTATCTAATTCTCCATCAGGATCAATTTTACTAACGGGTGTTCCACAAGTATATTCTCCTTCTCTATTTTTATGCCTTCTTTCACATGGGAGAATAGGGATTATTTTTCTATCATTGTCTAATCTAAAAGGAGTTAAGCCTTTTCTTTCGTCTCTTGGCAGATTATTATAATTTCTCCAAAAATCCTTTTCTTTAATTAATTTAGAGATTGCCTGTAAACAATCTTTGCCCTCAAATAAAGCCCATCTAGGAACTCTTCCTCTAAGAGGATTATTGGGATCAAGAGTTTCAAGATGCATAGGAATCCAAATAGGAATTTTAAAAATACGCTGAGTTGTCTCCATATTCTCCATTCTAATTTTTATTTAATTACATTTATAAGTATTATTGTGTTCTAATAATTATGACCCGAAAAATAAGTCTTATTTTAAAAGAGGTTTTAAAAAAAATAGAGCCTACAAAAAAGGAATTAGAAACAATCGGAAATTCTTTTAAAGAGTTTTTAAAAAAATTTGAGAAGAGACTTAAAACCCTGAAAATAAATGCAGAAGTTTTCGTCGGGGGAAGTTTTGCTAAAAAAACCATGATTAAAAAAAATTCTTATGATGTTGATATTTTTGTGAGGTTTGATAAAATATACGGAGAAAATATTTCCAGTATTTTAGAAAAAATTGTGGAACCAATGAAAGCAAAAAAAGTGCACGGAAGCAGGGATTATTTCCAAATACAAAAAGAAAATCTTATATTTGAATTAATTCCTGTAATAAAAATAAGGAGCCCAAAAGAAGCCAAAAATATTACTGATTTATCCTATTCCCATGTTAAATACATAAATAAAAAAATTAAGTCCGAAGAGCTTTTGGGGGAAATAAAAATTGCAAAAGCTTTTTGCTACGCGAATAATTGTTATGGCGCTGAATCTTACATTAACGGTTTTTCAGGTTATTCTTTGGAATTATTAATTTATTATTACAAAAGTTTCATAAAATTTATCAAAGCTGTTTCAAAAATGGGAGAAGGAAAAATTGTCATAGATATTGAAAAACACCATAAAACCAAGCAGGATGTTTTAATGGATTTAAACAGTTCAAAGTTAAATTCTCCGATTATCTTGATTGATCCTACATATAAACAAAGAAATGCTTTGGCCGCACTTTCTAAAGAAACATTTGAAGAGTTTAAAAAGGACTGCAAAAAATTCCTGAAAAACCCTTCGATAAAAGCATTTGAAATTAAAAAAATGAATTTAGAAAAAATGAAAGATTCTGCGAAAAAAAATAAATTTGAATATGCTTTGATAAAAACAAAGACATCCAAACAAGCCGGAGATGTTGCTGGAAGCAAATTACTTAAATTTTACAGGCATTTGAATTTTGAGATAAGGAGATTTTTTGAAATTAAAAATAAGGGGTTTGAGTATCCAGTAATTTCTGACGAAATTCCTGTCTCGAAAACTTCTAAAAAACAGAAAGAAGTTTCCGATGATGAGAAAAAATCTGCTGATTATTTTTTCGTTGTTAAAAATAAAAAAGAAATTTTAATCAAAGGTCCGAATATTAAAAGTTTAAAGAATGTGGAAGCATTCAGGAAAAAACACAGGAATACTTTTGTAAAGAAAAACAGAATTTACGCTTTAGAATCAACACCAAAAAATTTAAAAGAATTTATCAATAATTGGAAAAAGAAGAATAAACAAAGAATTAAGGATATGTATATTGAAGAATTGAAAATTTTAGAGAATTAATTTTTTCAATTTTAATCAAGTGCTTTTTCAAATAAAACTGCGAAAGCCCGAGCAAAAAATCCAGAGTTAATCCAA
>CAYUZQ010000021.1:0-6010 GCA_964448815.1 Candidatus Woesearchaeota archaeon | reverse complement strand
TTAACCAACAAACTTAAATATTCTATTTGTTTGTATTGAACATGGAAAAGATGATTAAAATCCCAATGAAATTATATGAAGAACTTTTAGAAGAAGCAGGCATATCAAGAAATCCGGAAATGATGGAAGCAATTGCAGAAAGTGATGAAGCTAAAAATAACCGCGTGGAAACTTGGGAACTTGATACTCATCTATAAATTTTATGAGAACCAACGGCTACAACAATTATTTCTTTATTTTCGTCATCAATTTCATAAATCATTCTAATATTTCTTCCAAACCAACAGCTCCATTTACCTCTTAATTTTCCTTTTAATTTATGAGCACCTAATACTCCTCTTGGATTTTGTTTTAACAACTCTAATTTTTCAGAGACATTATAATCAAGAAATTGATAAAATTGTTTTTCTGCTCTTTTACTCCTTGTGGTTATTTTATACATAAGTTAAAAGAAGTTATTGCAATTTAAAAGATTATTGAAAAAAAGATTGAGTGAGAATTAGTATATAAAAAAGATCAACAGAAAAATTTATAAACCAAATTATTTATTAAAATATATTAAAATTTTCTTATGAAAATTTGCATTAAGATGGCAAAAGAAAAACCAAACATGAATGTTGTATTCGTCGGGCATGTTGACCACGGAAAGTCAACTATAGTCGGACAGCTTCTTTTCCAGAGTGGTGCTGTTTCTGAACAGGAAATGAAAAAACTTAAAGATGAAGCTGTAAAGCACGGCAAGGTGGGTTTTGAATTTGCTTACATTATGGATCAGATTCGTGAATCAAGAGAGCGTGGAGTTACTATTGATTTAGCATACAGAAAAATTATAACTCAGAAATACCAAATTACAATTATTGACGCGCCAGGACATAGAGATTTTGTCAAAAACATGATTACAGGTGCTTCACAGGCAGATGCTGCTTTCCTTGTTATTGCTGCTCAGGAAAGTGTTCAGCCACAAACAAAAGAACACTTGTGGTTGCTAAGAACAATGGGTGTTACAAAATTGTGCGTTGCTGTAAATAAAATGGATACTGTTAATTACGAAGAAGCGAAATTCAACAAAGTCAAAGAAGATGTTTCTGCACTGATTAAAACCGTAGGATTGGATGTATCAAAAGTTAATTTTATTGCCTGCTCAGGGTTAAAAGGAGACAATATTGCAAAGAAATCAGATAAAATGGCATGGTATAAAGGACCCACTGTTCTTGAGCAATTTGATTTGTTCCCTGAACCTGAACTTCCAACTAATTTGCCTTTGAGAATGCCTGTCCAGGATGTTTATGAAATTACTGGTATCGGAACAGTTCCTGTTGGGAAAATTGAAACAGGGGTTATGAAAGTCGGACAAAAAGTAAAAGTTCTACCAGGAAGAACTGGCGAAGGAATTGAAGGAGAAATCAAGTCAATAGAAATGCACCATGAAAGCCTTCCTGAAGCAGTTGCAGGAGATAATATTGGAATAAACATAAGGGGAGTTGGGAAGAAAGACCTTGCAAGAGGGGATGTTATTTGCGACGCTGTAAAGCCAATCACAGTTGTGGAAGAGTTCATCGCACAAATCGCAATTATTAATCATCCGACTGTTTTAGCAAAAGGATATACACCGGTTTTCCATATCCACACAGCACAGGTTCCTTGCCAGTTTACTGAATTAATTGCACAGATTGATCCTAAAACAGGACAGGTAATAAAAGAAAATCCTGATTTTTTGAAAAACGGGGATGTTGCTAAAGTGAAGATTAAACCAAGAGGAAACCTCGCTTTAGAAACACAGAAGGACAATCCATTCATGTCCAGATTCGCAATCAGAGACATGGGAAATACAGTTGCTGCTGGTGTTTGCATTGAAATAACAAAGAAGAAATAAGAAGTAACTTTTCTATAACAATAATTTTTTTAAACTCTTTTTCTCTGAAATTAAAATGAAACACTCTATGAATATCCTTTTAGAGGAGGACATTGGAAGATATGAAATAATAGGAATTCCAGGAGTGGTTAGGTATAATCCTCCACTAATCACAGGTGATTTTGCAAGAATAGAAACCCTTGCCAGAGAAGCAATTATTGCTAAGAATGGAAAAAATTTTAAATATGATGCATTTAAAGCATATACTTATGGAGACTCAAAAGACGAGAAAGTAACAATTATTGATGAAACAGGAGATACAAAAGGACTTCACTTACTTGTTGTTGTTCCTCTAAAAGAAATTAATTTTTCATTATTATCAGTACACCCATAATCTATTTCTTATTAGAAATCTCTACATTAAAATCTGCGAGCCTTTGCGAGCGCAATTTTAATAATAATCAACTCAACCCCAACAATCCTTATATATTACCTATTGTTTGTTTGTGTATGTTATACGGAAACATATCAAAATCTGAAATTGAGAAAGAAATTGAAGGGAAGGGCGACTTTGTTCAAATAGACTATCTAACAAGGTTATCAAAAGAAAAACTTCCTATTGACATAAAAAAGTTTGTTTGCTTAAAACTGGCGGAGATTTACGAAAGAAAATTTATGCTTAATGATGCTGCAAAAATGTTCGACAGCATTGCGTTGGTTTCTGTGGCTTTTTCTGAAAAAATAAAAAATTATGTTAAAGAAGCGGAATTGCACATCAGGGCAGGTGATTTTGACAGGTCTGATGAATCAATGAAAAAAGCCATGAATCAGGCGAACACAATTGAAAAGCAGGATATTTATTTTACAATAAAAGATTTTTACAAAAAGCAGGCAGAGAGATATGAAAAGGAAATGAAAAGAGCCCATGCTGCAAGAATTTATGAGAAACTTTTGGAAATGAACATAAGTGATTTTGAAAGAGAAGACATCAAGAAAAATCTTCTGGAGTTATATGAGAAGCTGGGCAAGTTCGAGGAAGCGAAGAGGTTGAAGGGAGTTTGAAATAATCCCTCTAAAAGAGAAAATAAGATAATCTAAACTCCCAAAATTTATAATAAAATATAATGATTATTCTATTTTATCAAGAGCTTTAGAAGTTTCGCGATAATCATGGAGAACTTCTAATTCACTTCTTACTTGCATAATATTCTGGCTTGGTGGAACATAACTGGGATTACCTGCTGATAAAAAATCAAGATGGCTTCTCGTTCTATTTTCGCTTCTTGCACTAATTGGATCAAAGACGATTCTATCAAATATTCCAGCTTCATCTGCAACCTTCATAGCATCACGCATTTTATTTTACCTTAAGAAGTATAAGAAAATAAAGGTTATAATCTTTTTGGTATTAAAATAAAACTTAGATTGCTATTCTTTTACTTATCAATTCCCGAAACATTTAAAAGCAATCTTCATCAATAATTATTATTAGAAAAATATCACGGAATTAAGATATTATCACAAATCACAATCACATTTAATTTTAGCTTATGCTATTCTTGAAAAGTGGATTATTAAAGTAATTAGGTATTTTTCTATAAGTTTATCTCGCTAAAACTCGAGATTGATTGTTCAGAGCCAGACTTTCGTCGAGGCTCTTCGCTAAAAGTAATTAGCATAATAATAAAATTTAGCGAGAAATCTGGCGAAGCCGATTCCGGAGCAATATCAATGAACGAACGAAGTGAGAGAACAATAATTAAATTAATGGAGAAAACATGGCAAAAATAAGTCCAGTATCAATAAAATACATGATACACGCGAATTTTACAGCAGAAGGTGCTTTGGAAAAACCTGATGTAATCGGAGCTTTATTCGGACAGACAGAAGGTTTGCTCGGGGCTGAATTGGAAATGAGGGAACTGCAAAAGGAAGGGAAAATCGGAAGAATTGAAGTTGAACTTGAAAGAAAAGACAGAAGGACAAACGGAATTATCAAAATTCCCACAGCATTAGACCAGTCAGAAACAACATTAATTGCTGCTGCAATAGAAACAATAGAGAGAATCGGACCTTGTGATTCCCAGATAGAAGTGGAAAGAATCGAGGACGTAAGGGGAAGCAAGAGGGACTACATTCTTGAAAGGGCTAAGAAGTTAATGACAGAGATTCGGGGTTCTTCAGATTCAAGAGAAATCTCCAATGAGATAAAAGATTCTGCAAAAATGGCTGGAATAAAAGAATACGGAAAAAACAAACTTCCCTGCGGCGACCTTTCTAAAAACGAGCTCATTGTTGTTGAAGGAAGAGCAGACGTTCTTAATTTAATAAGAAACGGGATTAACAATGTAATTGCGATGAACGGGACAAAACTTCCAGAAGAAATCAAGGAATTGGGGGAGGAAAAAGAAATCACCCTTTTTGTTGATGGAGACAGGGGAGGAAAATTAATTGTGCAGAATGTGACTGACAACGCGAACATAAAATACGTTGCAATTGCTCCGGACGGAAAAGAAGTTGAGGAACTGACTGGAAAAGAAATCTTGATGCATTTGAGAAAAAGAAATCCTGCAAGTGAGTTTTCTAAAAAAGATTATTCAAAAAAGACCGACGAAGAAAAATTTGCTTTGAATAGTGAAATGGAAGCGAAACTTAAGGAGTTTTCAAATAAAAACCAGGGGACAGGCAAAGCCATTCTTTTGGACGAATCTTTAAATGAGATTGAAAAAGCTTCAGTCAGAGGCCTGAGCAGAGTCTTAAAAAATATCAGGAAAAAACCTTCTGTAATTGTAGTTGACGGCACTGTTACCAGTTTGATAATCCAGTCCGCAGAAGAAGCAGGATGTCAGGTAATTGTCGCCAAGAATTTTGCAACAACTGATACAAAGATTAAACTGTTGAGTTTGTAAAGGAAGTTTTAACGAACTTTCTTTTTGTCTTTTATTACAATAATCTTTAAATAGAATTAAATCATAAAACTTTATGAAAAAATTTATAGAGAGATTGGACGAAGGCCCTATTAGAGAATGGTATATGGTCCACAGGGAACCAGATGAGTTGAATAGGATTGCTAATTATGTAGAAGAAAGAGGATATTCTTTAGACCCTAAATCTGGTTTATTTCTAATGTCTCCTTTTGGAGAGGAAGATATAAAACAGCTTGGATATACTATAATACAGATTATCTTCCCAAGGCCTACAGATTTTCATGTTCATGAAAAAATGGGAGAAGGTATAGAAGTTTTATTAGGAGGGGGAGTTTATTTTGAATATAAACAAGATAAAACTTCTTTGGAAGTTTCTAAAGTAAAAAAGCCTATTGGGGCATCTGATGCATTTTTAATAAATCCTGGAAATCCTCATGCATTTTCTCCGCTTCCAGGAACATTTCTCGAAATAAGAGTTTCCTGTACAGAAATTTATGATGATTCTCAAGAAACAACTATTACTCCTTTTAATCAAGTCACAGATTGGCAATTGCTTTGGAGTTAAGTATATTTAAAATTAATCTATTAAATCTATCAAAACTTCTTTAAAAGATTACATCTTTCCTTAATCATGCCAAGCATAAAATTCGGTCCAGCAGGTATGGGTCCTATTAAAGAAGTTGAAGAAACTTTTGAGAAATATTATAAAAGGGGAATCAAAGTTTGTGAAATTCCTTTTACATATCAAGTTTATATTAAGAAAAAAGAAGATGCTATTAGAATAAAAAAAGCAGCAGAAAAATTTGGGATTAGCTTAAGTGTTCATGCACCATATTGGATTAATTTAAATTCAGAAGATGAAGAAAAAATTAAAGCAAGTGAAAAAAGAATTTTAGATTCATGCAGAGCAGGACATTGGCTGGGTGTTAAGAGGGTTGTTTTTCATGCTGGTTTTTATGGAAAAGATTCAAAACAAGAAACTTATTTGCATATAAAGGAGAGGATTAAAGAATTGCAGAAAGAAATAGAAAAAAACAAATGGGATGTAAAACTTGCTCCAGAAACCATGGGAAAAATAAATGTGTTTGGAAGCGTGGAAGAAATCAGCAGATTAGTTAAAGAAACAGAGTGTGGTTTTTGCATTGATTTTGCTCATATTTTAGCGAGAGAGAGAAAAGTTGATTTTGAGAAATTAAAAAAATTGTTTCCGCAGAAGAAGTGGCATTGTCAT
>CAYUZQ010000020.1:0-6045 GCA_964448815.1 Candidatus Woesearchaeota archaeon | reverse complement strand
GTTGGTGTTAGAAATTTTTGGAAAGATGAAATGATTTTTTTAAAAGAAAAAGGAATACGTATAATAAGCATGAATCAATTTGTAGAAGATATACAAGATACTTGTGATACTATAATGGAGTTCTCTAATGGCAAGGAACTTTATGTTTCAATTGATATTGATGTTGTTGACCCTGTTTTTGCTCCTGCTACAGGATACTTAGAACCAGGGGGTTTGTCTTCAAGAGATTTTCTTTACTTAATTCAAAGAATGAATAAGATTAAGAATTTAAGAGCTGTTGATATTGTTGAGATTAATCCAGATAAGGACAGAAATAATCTTACAGTTAAATTAGGCGCAAAGATTTTGAGTGAGTTGATTTAATTTTTTATAATTATTATAATAAAACACAACAGTCTTTATAAATAATTTATTAATGTTAAATTATGAGTAATGAAAAACGAGCAACTATCTACTATAATCTTTGGAATGAAATAGGAACAGGAGTATATGAATTTTCTGATATAAGCATTGCTGTTGATGATAAATGCTTTCTAACAGTTCCTCTTGAAAATACTCTTTTTAGTTATCTTAAAAAAGTTTATGCAGACCTTGCCCAGACGATTTTTAGTATTGATTCCACGATTAAACCGAGGGAAGTGTCCTTTGCGCGAAATTTTGATGATATTTATTGTGAGTCTGATTCCAGCCAATTTGGTCCAAGATTAGAAGCGATATTTTGTAATAAATTAATAAGATTACGAAGCACTGGAAAAAAATAAATACCTTTTATTTTTCTATTAATTATGACTCGCACATTCATCTCCATTGACATACCAAAAGAAATTAAAATTGAAATTAAGGGAATTCAGCAGAATCTTCCAGAGTTTATAGGAAAGATTACAGAATCAGAAAATCTTCATTTAACTTTAAAATTTTTAGGAGAGGCTGATGAAGAAAAAATTGAAAAGATTAAAAATAAATTAAGAGAAATTAAACTAAATAAATTTAAAACAAGAATTGATAGCCTTGGAGTTTTTAGTGAGGGTTTTATCAGAATAATCTGGCTGCATATTAGCAATTGTGAAGAACTCCAAAAAGAGATAGACGAGAAATTAAAAGATTTGTTTCGTAAGGAAAATAGATTTATGGGCCATCTTACTATTGCAAGAGTAAAAGGCATTAAGGATAAACAAGAGTTTTTAGAAAAATTGAAAAAAATTAAAATCCCAAAAATAAATTTTGTTGCTGATAAATTTAAACTGAAAAAGTCAACTTTGGAAAAACATGGACCTGTTTATGAAACACTTGAAGAGTGTACTTTAAATTGAAAAATATAAATTAAAAAGAATCTTGGGTTTTATATAATTTTTGCATTATAAAATATATTTTGAATTATGGATTTTTTTAAAAATGAATTTTTGCTGAATTTATTTTAATGGAAAAACGCAGATTAGAGGAATTAGCTGTTAGTTATTGTGATACTTTTTTAGGAATAAAAACAAAAGGAGGAGACCCTTTAAGAGGAATTATTTGTTTGCATGGCGTAGATGAGAAAACTTTAATTCAATTTCAAGAGGAAATGGGAGCATATTTTAAAAGGAAAGGGAAAGATATTCAAATAAAAATAGGTCCTTGTGATGAGGGATATAACATAAATCTTAGTTCTTTTTTATAACTCAATAATTCTCTTCGAGAATTTTAAAAATTTCTGCTTTTTTTCCAATAGTTTTTTCTAAAATTTCTCTCGGAGCATTAATTATCCCTTTAATGGTTTTGAAGTTTTGCAAAAGTTTTTTCGCTGTTTTCGGACCGATTCCAGGGAGGCCTTCTATTATAAACTGTAATTGTTCTTTTTTATTTAATGATTTTTTGATTGCTCTTATTGGAATTTCCTGTTCTTTTTTTCTCGCAATCCTGTTGATAAATTGTGCAGTGTCCTTGTAATTTTTTGTGAAGAGCATTGGAATATTATGTTTAAGGAGTATTGAAAGAAGAAATCCGCGAACTGCGTTTGCGTGAATCCCGCTTGTATTCTTTTCATTATAAATTTCCTGCTCCTCTATTCCCTCTATAATTAAAAGTTTATTTTTATACTGCTGAAGTTCTTCAATCTGATTAAGGAGTCTTTTGTTGAGCATTGAGGAAAGGAAATCAGAAACTGTTTTTCTTTCAATCGCAACATCTTTTACAATGTAATCAGCAACTTTTAATTCTTTAAATTCAATTTCAAAACCCAAGCCAACAAGTTCTGATGCCACGAGGGAATTTTTTTCCCTGTAATCTATTGTTATTTTGGGTTTTGGGGTTTCTTTTATTTTAGAAATTTTTTCAGTAAAAATATTATAAATTGTTTTCATTTTAATTTCTTCTGAAAATCCAAATTGTTTCTCTTTTTTAATTCTTCTTTAATAGAGTTTATGGCGGTTTTCATTTTTTTCTCCTTGCTTCTTGAGACATAGTAAAATATTTCGTCTCTGGTATTTTTTGTTATGAGGATTATTAATTTTCCTTTCATTAATCTCGCTGTTCTTCCTGTCCTCTGGATTGCTCTTATTGCAGAAGGAATGGGCTCGTAGAAAATAACAATATTCACTTCAGGAATGTCAAGCCCTTCTTCAGCAATGCAGGTTGCACATAAAACATTTATGTCTCCTGATGAAAACTCTTCAATTATTTGTTTTTGTTCTTTCTGGCTTAACCCCCCCTCTTCTTTTTTTGCCTGCCCGACAAAAACCTTGGCTTTTATTCTTTCAATTTCATTGAGTTTTTTTGAAATTGTTGTAGCAGTCTCTCTGAATTGTGTAAATACAATTATTTTAATTTTCCCATTTTTGGATTTTTCTTTTTTTACAATTTCTATGAGTTCTTTAATTTTTGGATGCTCGATATTTTTTGCAAGAAGTTCATTTGATTTCTCATGAACAAAATTAAATTCCCGTCCGGCAACGAGTTTCATTACTCCTTTGCTTTTTTTTTGTTCCGCCTGTTTGATTAAATTTTTAAGATATTTATTAAATCCGGATAATGTCTGGGTTTCCAGAAGTTCTAATGCATGCTGGGTTTTTATTGCCTGTGCACATGCGCTTGCTCCGAGCATATAATTAAAATTTCTGTTCCCGCTTGCTAAATTTCCCATGATTCTTTTCTGAAGTTTGAGAAGTTCTGTTTTTGAAGGAAAACTAAAAAAAACTCTCCGTGATTTTAATTCTTCAACATACTTGTCAAATATTTTTTTTAAGATATATCTCATTTCTTCAAATTCTGCTGGGAGGGTTATCATTATTTTTTCAAAATCCAATTTTTGGAGATATTCTTTTACGTCCTCGCTGTCCCTCGTTCTTAATTCAACTTCTTCTATGGAAAGATTTTTACAAATTTCTTTTATCTGTAAGGTCTCGCTTCCAGGAGATGCTGTTAAGCCAAGGATTCTCGGATGCGGGGATTGCTTTTTGTATTGCTGTGCAACATAATGGTAATCGTAACTTTTTATGCATCTGTGGGCTTCGTCTTCAACAAGAAGGCAGACTTCCCGCAAATCATAGAGGCTGTTTCTCAAATCATTTGCAACACACTGGGGCGTTGAAAAAATTATGTCACCTGTTTTCCATATAATTTCTCTTTTCTTTGCATTTACCATACCGGTAAATAACTGCATATCCCCAAATAATTCCGGAAGGTGTTTTTTAAAAAAAACCATGTGCTGTTCTGCCAGGGGTTTAGTTGGTGCGAGAAAAACAACTTTTTCTCCGGGAAATTCTTCCATTCTTTTTATAGCCAGCATCAGAGCGATAAGGGTTTTTCCTAAGCCTGTTGGAAGCACAACGAGGCAGTTCTTTCTCGTGCAGGTTTCAAAAATTTTTTTCTGATATTCCCTCGGAGAAATCTCTTTCAGAAATTTTTCTGGCATAAGTTAGGAAAATTGCTTAACTATAAATAGGTTTTGATAAATTTATAAATTAGAAATCCCTGTTTTGATAATGGCTGTAGGGAATCAAAAGAGATTTGTTAAATGGTCAATGATTATAGGCGGAATCTTCGCGGTTTTGATAATAACTGCTATATGGTTGGGTTATGGAAATTTTACTGATAATCAGGGCAATTCTATTGAAAGAACATTTTTGGGCAAACTTTCTTTTACTCTTGTTATTTTTTTAGTTTTCATTTTTGGTTATTGGTTATATAATCATCAAAAAAGAAGGGACCAAGGATTTAAAAATAAAAACCCAATAAAATAATATGGACGAAACAACTTCCCAGAACTTACAAGAAGGCACTGAAAATAAAGTATTATCTACAGCATATAAGGTTGGAGGATGGCATTTAAGATTCAAGGCAATAGGAAGTTTGATTATGGGTATTCTTTTAATCCTAGCAGGAATTGTTTTGGCAGTGTTTTTCAAATCTTGGAGTGCTTTGATTTTACCTGCTTTGGGTTTGGTGGCTCTTTTGGGTGGATGGTTATATTGGAAAAGAGCAAAATCCCTTGTTAAAGGAAGATTTTATTAGAAAAGTTTTTATATGCTCTTTTCTGTATATGGCTATGAAACATGGGCTGGTGTTAATCGGATTTCTATTTTTGTTAGTAGGATTAAGCATCTTTGTTTATGCAGATACTTCCTGCACAGATTCTGACGGGAAAGTTGATGATTATTTGACTAAAGGAAGTGTTGTTGTTGAGGAAGAAGGTATTGGTTCACTCACTGTTGAAGATTATTGTTTATCTGATTTACTCGTTTTGGCTAATGAGTATGAGTTTTATCAGAATATGGTTGATGCCATGATTCTTGAGGGAGTTTTTGGTCCAGGACAATTAAATGATGAAAATATTTTGATTGAAGCTTATTGTCCAACAGGCATTGAAAATAATATAAGTGAGTGGTTTATGTATTATCATACGTATAGTTGCCCAAACGGATGTGAAGAGGGTGCTTGTATAAGTGAAGATTCTTGTATTGAAACAGACCATGGCTTTTCTCTTTATACAAAAGGAACTATAGAAATTATTCAGAGTTTAGAAGGGGGCGGAACAGGAACAATAACAGGAACTGATTACTGCTTTGATGCATCATTTGATGTCCCTGATGGGACTACTAATCTTGGACTTTTTAAAATGGCGATTAATGAGGGGGTTACTATTGAAGAAAAATCAAGTGGAGAATACCTTATGGAAACAACTTGTGCAAATTCAACATTAGAAGGAATAAAAACATATTTCGTTGCACAGTCATATAAATGTCCATGCGGCTGCGAAGATGGGACTTGCGTGGAAGAAGAAAAGATAACTTGTACAGATTCAGATGGAGATACCGACGATTATTTTACTAAAGGACAAGTTATTATTAAAGAAGGTGCTGGTTCACTCACTGTTGAAGATTATTGTTTATCTGATTTAATCACTCTTGCAAATGAATATGAGTTTTATCAGAATATGCTAAATGTTCTGCTTGATAAAGAGGTTCTTGATTCTAGTCAACTAGACAAAAACAATATTTTGCTTGAGGGGTATTGTCCATCTGGAATCGAAAACAATATGAGTGAATGGTTCATGTATCATCATACATATGATTGTCCCCATTGCTGTTCTGACGGTGCTTGTATTGTTAGTGTTAAATCTTACATTTCTAATAAAGAAGTTGAAATAGAAGAGTTTGCTATTGAAATAGAAGGAAAATCTTTTGATTCTTCTTTAGAAATTGTTAAAGAAAACTCTTCTGTTTATGCTCGGACTTCACAAGGAGATAAAGAAATTAAAATTTTGCCTGAAGATGCAATTGCCAATGCAGATAAGATTGAAGATGTTACAAGTATTACAATTAATCAGGAAGGAGATTCTGCAGTTTATGTGGTTTCAGGAACTAAGGGAGCAAGATTGTTTTTTATTATACCAATAACAGCAAAAGTAAAACAAAGCATTAATGTTGAAGAGGGCTTTGTTGTTTCTATAGAAAAACCTTGGTGGAGTTTTTTGGCGAGAGGGATTTAATAAAATTCACTTCTTCTTAACAGAATAAATCCCAAGAACAACTGCACATACAATCAATATTAAGCCGATTAATGAAACTA
>CAYUZQ010000019.1:0-6123 GCA_964448815.1 Candidatus Woesearchaeota archaeon | reverse complement strand
GCCTCTTCCGTGCATCCTCGATGATTTTCTGCGTTTTTTTGTTTTCATTTTATAATCCTCTTGATTCCAATAGTTTATTAGCATACTTCTCTTCACTACCTGAAAGGGTTACCTGTCTTTCATAATTCATCTGAAATAGATTTATTCCTCTATCACAATCTTCTCCAATATTTACTAGAATATGCTTATCTTTTCTTTGTAATAAAATATGTTCTACTCTATTATCTAATGACAAGATAAATCCAATGTAAATTACATAATTATTGTAATCTTTGAAATATCCTGTTTGTCCATATTCTGGCTTTATTCTATAATGTGTTCCCATCATCACAACATCCTCTCAATTAATTTGTTTATTTCTTTGCCATTATCCCCTAAAACTCCTTTTCCAACACCAAAATGTTTTTTGCTTTCAATTCCTTTTCGAGGAGGGTGCAGCCTGAAAAAAGGTTTTAGATTCAACTCTTTATATTTTCTTCCTTTTTTTATCTCTTCAACAACTTTTTTAGCATCAATTTTTTTGGATTTATCAATGAACTGCCCCCTTTTTTCTATAAGTTCCTTAAATGTTTTATCATTAATTTCTCCGAATGCGACAAAATCTTTTAATTTTTTTATCATACCTAACTGCTCTTTTGTTGGACTTAAAACAACACAGGAATATTTCCTTCTAAGTCTCAATCTGTATAAAGTTTCTTCTACTTTTTTCTTTATTTTTACTCTCCCATGAATTCTAATTACTGCGATTGTCATTTTAATTCAAAGCTAATATATTTTTTAATTTGAGGAATCTCTGATAATCAGGATCTCTTTCAGTTATTTTTGTTTGACTATGCATACTAAAATCATCATATAATATTACTTTACTTTGAGGAAGTCCTTTCTTATTCATTTCTATTATTATAGGGTTCCAATAATTATGAGAATGATTTGAGAATTGGTGAGGTTGTTCTTCTCCTATGAATACTCCTTCACAAATCTTTCCTACCCTAACCACTTGTCCAATATTTATTCTAGAATCACACCATTCCTTTCGATTTTTTATGTCTATGATTTCTTTTTCAATCATCTTCCACCCCCTACATTCGTCTTCTCCAAGGCATTTATGCAAGCTTTTATTAAATTGAAAGTGGTTCTTTTTTTGCCATCAGTTCTGCTGTAAACGTCTTTAATCCCCGCCAATTTCAATATTTTTTTTAATTCATTTGCCACGACCAATCCTGTTCCCTGTGGTGCAGGAATTAATGTTACTTTAACACTGCCGGATTTTCCAGTCACTTTCAATGGAACAGAATGCAATTCTGAGCAGGCACAATCAAACCCTGCGCAGGCCCTTTTTACTTTCATAATATTTAACTTGGCTTTTCTTATTGCCTTATCTCTTGCGGGCAGAGTTTCCATGGATTTTCCAGAGCCAATACCAACATGTCCGTTCTCGTCGCCAACAACAGCAAGTGTTGAAAAAGTCGGAATGTTTTTTGCCTTTGTTTTTCTTTGGGTCTGTCTCCATGCTCTTCTTTTTCCGCCTCCGAATTTTCCTTTTGCCTGCCCAATAGAAATCAAATCAGTTTTAACATTAATTAATGAATCAACAATCTCGCTCTCAAGAATTTTTTTATTAGAATCCAAAATTTCATCAATATTTTTTATCTTTCCTTCTTTAACTTCTTTTCCAAGTTCTGTTTTCGGTTCCCATGCAGAAATTATTTCTTCCCTTGTTTTTTCTCCTCTCCTAGGTTTTCTGTTATTTTCTTCCTGAATTTTTTTTAATTCTTTTAAATCTTTTTCTTCTAGAACTTCTTCAGGATTTTCAGCATATTCATCTGTTTCTCCTTTAACTTCTGAAGCATTAGCCCCAGTTATTATTTTTTTGGATTTATCTTCATTATTTTTTTGTTTTTCTTCTTCCATCTTAATTTTCCTCATCTATCTTAGATTTAATTTCTTCAAATGATATTTTGTTTTTCATATGCCCCCCCCTGATTCTTTCCTCGCTTGGAAAATTTTCATTTTCACATTTTATTTTAATTCCAGCGTCTGTTAATCCTTTTAAAAAAGCATAAATCTTTGTTTTATGCAGTGTCCTGTGCATGCCAAAATCATTTATTGGCGTTTCCATCTTTTTTTTGATAATCTGCTTACCGATTAAATAACCAATTAAATATGATGCAGGAATTGATTTTAAACTCCCTTCAAATTCTTTGGGCCATCCGTATTTAATAAGTTTTTTTGAGTTCAATCCGATTTCAATTTTGTCCTGTGCCTGTTTGCTTGTAACATACTGGCCAACAAGATATTTATTTGTTTTTCTAAAGACAATTCTTGGTTTTTCACTTTTAAGTAATTTTAATCTGTTCAAATAATCTGTTTTGTGTTCTCTTCTTCGACGTTTTTGTGTTTTCATCTCCTTAATCCTCCGACGTATTCTTTCAAATGAGCTTTGCTCTTGAAAACTTTGTTTCTTATTTTTTTTCTAATGTCTTCAATTTCTTCTTTTGATAATTTACCTTGTTTTTTCATTTCAGCGACATAGTTTCTTAATTTTCTTGTCATTTTCACATACTCTTGTTTTCTTTTATTTACTTTTTTTCTTACGTTCCCTGTACCCTTATTTTTACTTTTCTTTTTAATTTTTTTTCTCCCTTTTATATCTTTTATAATAATTGCTCCTTCTTTTTGCAGGCTTCTTATATCATTTTTTGTTATCGCTTCTTTAATTTCATCCATTCTTGACCGCAAAAAAACAATCCTCTCTTTTCCAACTTTTAAGGTTCTTGTTGCCAGCGATTTTTTTTTGCCCAAATTCATTGTGATTCCTCCGCATTCCAATCTATCCTTGTTCCTTCCCTTCTGGCATTTTCCAATGTAAATCCCTCGGGAAACCTTTTTTTAAGTTTGTTAATATTTTCTTCTAAAACTTCTTGGAGATTCCATCCAAAAAAATTACAAATCATTGCACTGTACCATAATGTATCCCCAATATTTTCTCTTATTCCTGTTTTTTGGTCATTATCATGTGCAAATGTTTTTTTGATGCATCCTGCTACATCTCCTGCTTCCCCCGCAATTCCCAATCCCCAAGTAAGAATTTCTTTCTCTGGATTCTCAAATTTCTTTGCTGTTTTTTTGCAAAGCTCTTGATATTCTTTTAAGTTCATTTTTTCTTTTCCTCTTTTTTAGATTTAATTTTTTTCTTAAGAAATTTTTCAATATTTAAATTGTGAACTTGAATTTTCTTGTCTTTCGCTTTCTCTGCTATTTCTATTTTTTTCTTTTTACCAATTTTCCCGATGATTGCTATTTGATTTTTTTTAATTTTTTCCAAATCTTTTATGTTCATGATAATTACAATTTGTTTATCCTGGATTTTTCCTCTTGATTTTGCATCCTTTTTATATCCAATGTTTACTATAGCGGGATATCCTTTTCTTTTCTCTCTCATTTTATTGTCCCTCCCTTTTGGCTTTCTCCAAACCTGTTTTTTCTTTCTTCTTTTTCCAAGTTTTGAATACCTGCTCCAGACTCTTCGCAGAAATTTTTTTTTCATATTTCCTTCCCAGCTTTATTTATAATAAAAATTCCGTCCTGAAAGATTCTTTTATCCACTCCCCTTGTTCTTGTCATTTTTTCGAAATTTGCCGCAGTTTGTCCTGCTAATTCTTTGTCAATAGAACTGACTGTGATTATGTCTTTGTCAATTCCAACCTCGACGCCCCCGGATATTTTTAGCTTTCTTGGAACGCTTTCTCCTAAAAAGTTTTTTATTACAGCTTCTCTTTCTTTTATTTCTACAGTAATAGGAAAATGGTGGAAGCACACTTTTAATTTATATTCAAATTTTTTCTGAACTCCCCTAATCATATTATGAATGTGAGCTATAATCGTGTTCATATTTTTTTTCTCTTTTTTTGTCGCCTTTTTATTTCCTATAATTATTTCTTTATCTTTCTTTTCAATTTCTAAATTATACAAATCAAATTTTCTTTTGAGTTCCCCTTGTTTTCCCTTTACATTCAAACTGCTTCCTTCTATTTCAATCTCGATATCTTCCGGAATTTCAATTTTTTGGAAAAGTTCTTTTTTCATTTTATTTACTTTCGTTTATGATAAACATATCCTCTCTCATCCCGATACCTCCTTAGAGCAAATCCAAATCTGGCTCCAGTTAATCTTCTTAAATGCCTATTCAAGGAGTTATCCTTTAATTCTTCTCCTAAACGTTTCTTTATCTCTTTAGCTGTCAATTCTAATCCGCTTTCCTTATCAAACATTCTCATTATATAGTCTGGGGTCATCCAACTCATTTCAATAAAAATACGCGACAAGCGAACCCCCGATATTTTCTTGCTGAGCTTCTTGGTGAGTTACCAAACCCTTGTTTGTTGAAATAATCATCACCCCCAAATTTCTTGAAGGGAGATACCGCCTCCTGTATTTTTCAATCCAGCCTTTTTTCACACTGAACCTCGGCTTTATTGCCTTGCATTCTGAGAATTCCCCAAAAGTTATTTCAACAGATTTTTCTTTTGTATCTATCTTATATTTTTTTATTGCTCCTTCCTGTTTCATTATTTTTAAAATCTCAACCAGCAGATTCGATATCCTTTTTACCTTTACAGTTTCCTTTCCTGCTCTTTTGGCATTTTTAATCATATTCAAAGCATCAGCTACAACATCTTGAGACATTTTAAATTTCCTCTGAATTTAATTTATTGAAAATTTCCTTCTCCATTTTAATTGTATTTTTTGAATCCGATTTCTTCCGCAATTTCTCTGAAGCAGTGTCGGCATAAATTTAATCCGTATGATTTCAGGTGGGCACCAAATCTCCCGCACCTTTCGCATTTTTGTACAGCTATCCCCATTTTTCTTTCTTTTGGTTTGCAATGTTTCAGAAATTTTTCTTTTATTTCAGGCTTGCCTTCCAATTGTTTCAAAATTTTTTTCCAGTCGCTTGCTGTCATTTTAATCAAACTCGGTTCCGAAATTTTCCTCCATATATTTAATTATTTCTTCTTTCGAAATTATTTGCCTTTTTGGAATTCTCCCTTTTTTTATTTTTTTAATTTTTACTCTTATTCCAGCTCTTGTAAAAACAACTGTGGCATCAAAACCAATAATTCCAATATCTCTCTGGTACTCCATCCCCGGGATTTCGATATATTCTTTTATTCCGAAAGAAAAGGTATTTTCACTTACCTGTTTTTTCTTTAAAATGTTATCTGTTGCTGCCAGCATTCTTTTTAAAATTTCTTCAGGATTTTTTCTAATTGTTACAACTGCCCCTACTTCTAATTTCGGCCTTACCCCTAAAGAAGGAATTCTTTTTCTTGATTTCATTCTTGCAGGTTTTTTTCCACTAAGCATCCCGAGAAGTTTAACCCCTTTTTCTAATCCATCTCCAGTCCCGCCAATACTTAAAACGACCTTCTCGATTTTTATTTTTCTCATTATATTTTTTTCTTTCATTATTCAATCACTACCAATTGTTTAGTTAAAACATTAATTTTCCCCCTGTCTGTTGTTAAACTAACCACTTTCTTCTCTTGGTTTATTTTGTCAATAATTCCCCTCTCACCAGCGTGCTTACCTGCAAAAATGACCGCCTTTGCTTTTTCTTTTAGCGGCAGACATTTTTTAATTTTCTTTTCCTTAAAGCCAATCAAAGCAGAATCATTAATCTTGCATTCGGTATCTGAAATAAAATTGTTTCCATCAAGCAGATTCAATTGCACTTTTTTATTTTTTAATATTTTTTTATTGACTACTTTCGATACTTTTTGATTTGCTTCAGCTTCTTTTATTTCTTCAAGCTTAAATTTTCCTTTCTTCAATAAATCAATTCTGTAAAATTTTTTCAAAGGAATGACTGCCAGAGTATCAAATAATAAAGCACTGTTTTTTTCCTCTTTTACTATTTTATTATTCAGCAAAATATGTTTTAAATGAAGTGCTTTTTTTACTTCTCTCCTGTTTTGGGCAATTTTTAACATGTCTCTTAAAATAATCAAAATGGGAACTCCTTTTTGAAGATTAAAGTTGGATCTGACTACATATTTTGTTCCTTTTCTGTGTATCGGCCAGTTCTTTGGTGCCTTTTGTCTTTTTAAGTGCATTTTATTT
>CAYUZQ010000018.1:0-6439 GCA_964448815.1 Candidatus Woesearchaeota archaeon | reverse complement strand
TGCCAAAACAATTTCAGAAACAATTGAAAATTTCAAGGAAAATCCTTATAATGAATTTGCAATAGGAATTGGAGGACCACATTATTGCCCAAATTTTAATAAAGTGCAATTAAATTCAAATGTTGCTCTAGCTCACATAATTCCTCAATATGCACTCCCTCTGAAAGAAGAAATGGTAAAAGAAGCTTTGGAAAAAACTGACGAAGAAGTTGATTTTGCTTTGCTTGATTGGAAAGGGTTAGGAAATTCTGAGCAAAGACAACAGATTTTGGATATTCTCGATAAATTGTATTTGCAGTATAAAAGAACCAGCGAGATTGATAAATGAATCAAAAAGGAAATTCAAACTTTTCTATGTCGGTTTCTAATGAAGGAGGACTAGTATTTTCTTGTTGAATAGGAAATCTGTTTTCTCCAGTATATTCATCAACAGCTCTTGCCAAATCGATAAAATAATTTGTAGCCATAACTGCTAAAGGAGTCTTTTCATCAGGAGCATATCTATCCGCAAATTCTTTATTATCGATGGTTAATAAGGGGTGGTTTGGATTATGTTTTTTTAATTTTTCCGTTTCTTCTCTAACCAATTCAAATCCTGCTTCGCGGTCGCTTGCTAAGTTTCCCATTAAAAATTAATATTTAAGCTCTTTATTAACTTTTATATACCAAATTGTCTGTTTCATAAAATGAAAAAGAAAACTTTAAATTTATTTATCGGAGTTGTAATGTTTGTCGCTGTTCTTTTAGGAGGATATGTTGTTTATGAGCATTATGACTCTGAAACAATTAAAATAGCTAACTGGAACTTGCAGGTTTTTGGGCAGACAAAAGCAAACAATCTTGGATTAATGCAAATTTATTCAGAGATTATTGAAGATTATGATATAATTTTTGTCCAGGAAATAAAAGGGTCAACTTTCTTCCCGCAAAAATTTTTCAATAAACTTATAAATTACAAATATCTTCTTATATAAATTAAAAATAAAAATTAAAAGGGGAAATGATTAATCCATTTATACAATTCGGACTTATAATCTTGGTAGTTTTAGGAGTCTCTATTATAATTAGATTGTTAAAACAGCCTTTAATTATCGGGTACATATTATCCGGAATTTTAGTCGGACCTTTTTTTCTTAATTTAATTCAGGGCGGTGAAACTTTAAATGTTTTTTCAGAAATGGGGATTGCTTTTTTATTGTTCATAGTTGGATTGCATCTTTCTCCTAAAGTAATAAGGGAAGTCGGACCTGTTGCATTTATCACCGGAATTGGGCAGATAGTTTTTACTGCTGCAATCGGCTACTTCATCGCACTCTGGATGGGGTTCCCTTCTTTAACTTCAGTATACATTGCAGGTGCATTAACTTTTTCCTCGACAATTATTATTTTAAAAATCCTTTCAGATAAGGATGCGTTAGATAAATTATACGGGAAAATTTCTGTAGGTTTTTTGCTTGTTCAGGATTTTGTGGCAATTTTAGTTCTGATAATAATTTCCTCAATTAGTTCCGAAGCGGGCTCTTCTGGTGCGGGAAGTGTTTTTTTATTTACTCTTTTAAAAGGATTCGGGGCAGTAATTGTCCTGTTCCCTTTGAGTTATTATGCTCTTCCTAAACTAAGTAATTTTTTCGCGAAGTCCCAGGAATTTTTATTTGTCTTTGCTATTTCCTGGGGATTTGGATTGTCCGTCCTTTTTCTCTATGCAGGATTTTCAATTGAGGTCGGCGCTTTAATTGCAGGAGTTTTGCTTTCATTTGCACCTTATAGCTGTGAAATCAGTTCAAAATTAAAACCCTTAAGAGATTTCTTTTTAATATCTTTCTTTATAATTTTAGGAAGCCGGATGATTTTTACGAATATAAGTGCTTTGATAATTCCTACGATTGTCTTTTCACTTTTAGTAATTATCGGAAATCCATTTATTGTTATGTTTTTAATGGGAAGAATGAGATATTCAAAAAAGACTTCATTTATGTCAGGATTAACTGTCGCTCAAATAGGAGAATTTTCATTAATCTTCGTGGCATTAGGTGTCAAATTTGGTCATGTTTCCCAGGAAATACTTTCTTTTATCACCTTAATAAGTCTGTTCACCATATTCGGCTGCACTTATTTGATAATGTATTCAGAGCGCATTTATAAAAAATTTTCAAGGGTTTTAACAATTTTCGAAAGAAAAAAAATCGAAGAAAAAGAGATTCCAAAAGAGAATTATAAGTACATTCTTTTAGGCTACAACAGAATTGGTTTTTCAGTGATTAAAGCTTTTACAAAAATAACAAAGAACTTTTTAGTTGTGGATTACAATCCCGATGTTGTCAAAGAATTGCAGGAAAAAGGAATTAATGCTGTTTATGGGGATGTTGATGATTCAGAATTTTTAGGAGAGTTAAGAGTGGATAAAGCTTCTGTAATTGTCTCTACAGTTCCTGAAAAAGAAACAAACAAATTAATTTTAGAATTTATAAATAGAAATAAGATGAAACCAATCTTGCTTTTAACTGGAAGGCAAATTGAAGATGCTCTTGAATTATATGCTGCTGGAGCAAATTATGTAATACTGCCTCATTTTTTAGGGGGGGAGTATACTGCAAAATTAATTGAACATGCAAAAGATAATAAAGAAGATTATAAAAAAGAAAGGCAAAAAGAATTAAGAATTTTGAAAGAAAGATTAGAAAAAGGGCACCAGCACCCCAAAATAGAAAAAGAGAGGTAATCTTTAAATAAGCTTTTTTACTAACTAATTTATGCAAAAGAGGACATATTTAATAAAAGTAAGAAGGTCGAGAAAAACTTATTTTCTTATTTACTTAATGGACTTTATACTAATCTCTTTATGGGGATATTTATATTATAACGGGCACGCTCTTAATAGAATCGCTTTAATTATTTCTGCGATTTTTATTTTTTTTACCATTAAACTTACAGAACTGCATCGTTTTAAGGACTGGTGGGCAATAACAAGCAATTCATTCATACAAAGCACAGGAATATTTGATAAGAATGTGAGGGAAGTTGATTTTTCATCCATATCTGATTTAGATTTAGACCAGCCGTTTTTTAAAAGAATTTTAAATTACGGGGATATTAATGTCCGGCTTTTCCTGAACGAAACTTCTATAAAGATAAAGAACATAAATAAACCAAGAGAGTTCATAGAAGAATTACAAAGGATAATGTCCTTGAACAGGGGACAAAGCCTTATTGGTGGAGAACAGAGAAAGAGGATAAAAAATGCATAATCGTGAAGATAACCTTTATTATAAAAAAAGACATCATCTTTTTGGAAAGAAATCCCTTATCTTTTTTTCTTTTTTATTTATTTTAGGAGTGATTTTTTTTACCACTATTTATGATGGGGGGCTTACCGGGGGTGTGGTAAAAAATTTAAACGCAAACAATTCTTTTTCAGTTTCCTCAGAAACAAACATACCTAATGTAAATCTTCAGGGAGATTACTCTGAAATAGTTTTTGAAATTTCAGCGAACCAGAATTTAATTTTGGGAGGGAAAAAGATTTCATTTGATAAAACTTCAAACTCTTTGGTTTTAAAGGATTTTTCCGGAGAAATTAATTTTGACCAAAGTTCCGTTAAACTGCTTGAAGGAAAAGTTTCAGAAGTCCATATTAATGATGTGCCGATTAAAGATGAAAAAAATAATAAGATGAAAATTTCATTAACATCTGGTTTAAGATATGACTCAATAAATTTTGGAGAGATTTATCTGGATGAATTAAATTTTGTGGGCTCTGGAAAGATTAATTTGGGGGGAGATATAATGAAGATTAATCATGATGAAGTTCTTATTAAAAATTTATTCGGAGAGTTTTCAATAAAAGAAAACAAATTATTCTTTGACGGTTTAATTAGGAGTTTGAGCATAACAGGAAAAGACAAAAAGATTTCTATTTCTAAATAATCAAAAACTGTTTTTTATTAACTTTTATATACCAAATTGTCTGTTTCATAAAATGAAAAAGAAAACTTTAAATTTATTTATCGGAGTTGTAATGTTTGTCGCTGTTCTTTTAGGAGGATATGTTGTTTATGAGCATTATGACTCTGAAACAATTAAAATAGCTAACTGGAACTTGCAGGTTTTTGGGCAGACAAAAGCAAACAATCTTGGATTAATGCAAATTTATTCAGAGATTATTGAAGATTATGATATAATTTTTGTCCAGGAAATAAGAGATTCCTCACAGATGGCATTTCCAAAGTTGTGCTCTATGTTGCAAAATTATTCCTGTATGTCTTCAAGCAGGGCAGGAAGAACTTCAAGCAAAGAGCAGTATGGTGTAATTTACAAAAATGAAATAAATCTAATTGATTTTAAAGATTATAATCCTGATTCGCAGGACAGATGGGAGCGCCCGCCGATAAAAATAATTTTTAATATTGAGGATTATTCTTTCACTGTTTATAATATTCACATAAAACCAGAAGATGTTCAGGAAGAACTAAATTATTTGGAAGATGTTGTTTCAGATGCAGGAAATGTTTTAATTCTTGGGGATTTGAATGCAGACTGCTCTTATTACAAGAATGAAGAGCAAACAGAGTTCAATGGCTGGAACTGGCTCGTAAAAGATGACGAGGACACAACCTCTTCAGATTCTGATTGTGCATATGACAGAATAATTTTAAATGGCGACGCATATGAAGAATATGTACGCGACGGGATTTATAAAAAAGGCATAACAACAGATGTTTCTGACCATTACCTGGTTTGGGTTGAGATGAAGATATAAGAGAATGGAAGGGGACGTTTTTGAGGATGGGACAAGTTTAATTTTGGAGAAGAAATAACTTTTTAAATGAAAAAGAACCCTAATTATTGAGGTGATAATTAAATCATCTCAGTTTAATTCTGAGACAAATAAAATGGATAAACCAAAACCAAGAACCAATCACCCACATGAATCAACATGGGACCACCATGGAAGTTCTCAATGGACATATTTTAATGATGAAGTAAAGCAAAGAATAAATTTTTTCTTATCACGAAGATTACACGGTAAAAATATAGATGTTGGAGGGGGGTGGTATTTATCTTATCCAAATTCTACGGTTGTTGATTTATCTTCTGTGTGTCTTGCCCATAATCCTGCTAAAGAAAAACTCCAATTTGATTTAGATGAATTGGGCGAAGGGAAACATCTTCCTTATGGGGAAGGGACTTTTGATTCTGCTACATTGATTAGTGTATGGCAATATCTCAAACACCCAGTTGCTGTAACAAAAGAATTAGAGAGAATACTAAGACCTGGAGCTGAGATTTATTTAATCAATGGTCAAGGAGGAGCATTACAAAAATGTGCTGTTAGTTCTGGTAGAAGTCAAGATGTTCAAAAATTCTTTCAAGAGAGGGGATATGATACTTTAATAGAAAATATTCCATCGTTTGGAAGAGATGTTAGAGGATTCCAGTCGGTTTGTGTGGCAATGCCAGATAGAGATTTATTTGGAGTTGCCCCATCAAGAGTAAGAAATAAAGAAGAGAGAAATAGAGAAAATGAAGAAATATGCCAAGACCCTTCTATATTTCAAAATGAATTTGCAGATTGGGAATTAAGGAAAAGAGCAAATTTACTATCTAAAATTTCAACATTCCCTATTACAAGGTATTCCCAAGAATATTTGGAGAGAATTGAAAGATTTAGTCAGGAATATCATGAACAAACTAATGGAGTTCCTCTTGTTTTTGATGAACACACTATTGAACCTGAATTATTGATGCTTACTCCAGATTATAAATTTTTGTTTGCTACAATGTTTTTGATGGGAGAAGAAAAAGCTGTTGATAAATGGAAGGGACCTACTGATGATTTACTTAAAAAACATGGATTGGATTTTTCTAGATATTGCAATTATTTTGATTTTGAGACAACACAAAAATTATTAGAGCATTGTGATAAATTTGAACCAAGAAAAGATGATTATTGGGGAAGAACAAGTGGAAATGAAACAGAATTAAGAAAATACGCAGATTTCATTTCAGCTATTGGAATGAATTCTTTTACAAGAGAGTTACAAACACAGATTTATCAAAGATTAAAATTAAGAGTGGAAGATTTCGATGAAAGAGTAGAAAGACAAAGGGCTTTTGGATACCATATGGCAACTTTTGAAGGAAAACAACAAAGAAAGATTGATCAGTTGGTTGATGCTAAAAGAGTAATAGAAAGTAATGGAATAGAAATAGTTGGGGAGGGTAGATTAAATTATTTGCCTTACATATCAAGAATGAGAACCTTTCTTTTAAGATAAGTGTTGCCTTTTTCCATAAAACCCCGCAGTGCAAACTCCTGACCTCGCACGGGTTATTGATAACTTATTTTTTTCCCTACACGAAATCGCTCGGAATCGAAAAGAAATCTTTGGGATTTACTCCGGTGTCCTGTGAATGGAACTTTCAGTTCCATAAAACGCCC
>CAYUZQ010000017.1:0-6531 GCA_964448815.1 Candidatus Woesearchaeota archaeon | reverse complement strand
TAGCAGGAGCGGGATTTGAACCACGCGACCTCCGGGTTATGGGCCCGACGAGCACTCCAGACTGCTCCATCCTGCTATAATAATAAATCACTTAGAATGCTTTTAAGGTTTTCTAAAACGCCCATGCCCTGAGTTGAACAGGGATGTCCAAAGGACGCGGAGCTCGAGTCCGCTGCAATACCGTTATGCGACATGGGCACGCCCGCACCAGGAATCGAACCTGGGAGCCCAAAGGGCCATCCGCTCCAGGGATGTGCAATACCACTATGCGATACGGGCACACTCTAGCATCTTTACACAAAAAACAAGAACAATTGATTTATATTGTTTTCTAACTAAAAACTTTAGACATAAAAATAACAAGGTTTTTATATAAAAAACTTTTCTGTTAGCCATGTTAAAGCTGGGAATTGATGATGCAGGAAGAGGTCCTGTAATTGGACCCATGGTTTTGGCAGGATGTTTAATCGACGAAAAAACAGGAGGCGAATTTAAGAAATTGGGGATTAGGGATTCAAAGCAATTGACTCAAAAAAGAAGAGAGTTCTTGGAAAAAATAATAAAAGAAAAGTCAGAGACTTTTGAGATGGTAGTTATTTACCCAGATGAGATTGACGGAGAAAACAGCAAGGGGATAAAATTAAATGAACTTGAAGCCATTGCCTGCGCTAAAATAATAAACAAAATTAACGAGGGCTATAAAACTCAAAAATTCTTGCATCATTCCTCAGGATTTTTGGGTGCTCAGAAATCTAGCAGTAAAAAGATTTCTGACAAAATAAAAGTTTTCGTTGATTGTCCTTCTGTAAGCATAATCAAATGGCAGGATTTCTTAAAAACAAAAATTAAAAATCTTTCAAATCTGGAAATTTCTTGTGAACACAAAGCAGACAAAAACCATATTTCAGTTTCAGCAGCCTCTATTTTGGCAAAGTGTGCGAGAGAAAAAGAAATGGCGAGCCTTAAAGAAAAATATGGGGAGGGAATTGGTTCTGGCTATTGTTCAGATCCATTGACTTGTAAATTTTTAGAAAATCATGCGCGAAAACATAAAGACAAGGGAATTTTCAGAAAAACTTGGGCAACTTGGAAAAGAGCTCAGACAATGAAAGAGCAGAAGAAGCTGGAGTTTTAGAAAAATTATCAATCATATAAATTCTTATAAAGATATAATCTTTTAAATTATATGGTAGAGTATACTCTTGAAATACCTAATGGAAAAATTTTCCCTATAACTAATCTTAGCGTAGAAGAGGATAATCATTTATTCTTTCTTTGGTATGAAAAGTATGCTGATTTAGAGTTTTTAAAAGGCCTAAAACCTGGAGAGAGGGTTCTTTTGGATAATCAATTAATGTCTCTAGATAATGCTTGTGATTATTTTGGAATTAATGTCATGCCAAGATCAAAAAGCTTAATACATGTTTATTCAGATAAAGAAGAGTTCTTGGAGTCTATCCTTAGTCTTAAAGAAAAAGGAAGAAAAGAGCCAGATCCTCCTTATGTTATTGATCTGCTTGACCCTGTATTTTCTTTTGGTATAAGAAAATAAAAAAGAATTTATTTTCTCCCCAACATCTTTAAAAATCCCTGTTACTTTTTTCTCACATGGCATATATAAAAAAACTGGTGATGTATGGGTTTAAGAGTTTCCCAAAAAAAACAGAGTTGCCTTTTATTCCTGGGATAAATGTTTTCCTTGGTCCTAATGGTTCTGGAAAGAGCAATGTTTCAGATGCACTGTGTTTTGTTTTAGGAAGATTAAGTATAAAATCCATGAGGGCAGCCAAAGCAAGAAACCTGATTTTTCTTGGCACCAAATCAGCGTCGCCGGCAAAAGAGGCAATGGTCGAAGTTGTATTTGAAAATTCTGATAGAATGTTTTCAATAGATAAAAATGAAATTTCAATTAAAAGAATTGTCAGAAGAAACGGACAGAGTATTTACAAGATTAACAACGAGACAAAAACAAGGCAGGAAGTTTTAAGCTTGCTCGCTCAGGCAGGGATAGACCCGAATGGATTTAATATAATCCTGCAGGGAGAAATTCAAAATTTTGTGAGGATGCAGACCGAAGAGAGAAGAAAAATAATTGAAGAAGTTTCAGGGATTTCAATCTATGAATCAAGAAAGCAAAAATCCCTGAAGGAATTGGAAAAAACAGAGGAGAAATTAAAAGAGGTTTTTGCAATCTTAAGGGAAAGAACTTTGTATTTGAATAATTTAGAAAAAGAAAGACAGCAGGCACTGAGATTTAAGAAACTTGAAAAAGATGTCAGAAAATACAAGGCGAGCATAATTAATCAGAACTTAACAAAAAAGAAAAAAGAAGCAGAGGCAGTGAATTCAGAAATTTCAAAAAGGGATAAAGAAATAGAAAAAAATAAAAGAATTAAAAAAAATATCGGGGATGCAATCGCTGATTTTGAATCGAAAATAAATTCCATAAATTCAACAATACAAAAATCCACTGGTTTGGAGCAGGAAAAACTTAACCAGGACATAGCAAACATAAGAGCAGAACTTGCGGGCATGAATGTTAAACTTGAAAATTACGAGGGCAGACTTTCTAAAATTTTGAACCAAAAACAAGAACTTCGGCAGATAATCGAGAATAATAAAATTTCCATCCAGGAACTTCAAAGAGAATCTCCGACAATAGTGAAAAACCAAAAGGAAATAGAAATAAAAAAACAGGAGCTTGAAAAATTAGAAGAGCAAAGAAAGAAATTTTATGTGCTCAAGTCTGAATTCAAATCAATCAGGGAAAGAATTCAGGACAAGAATTCTGTTCTTCAGAATTACACGGCTGAATCTGAATTTTTATTAAAACAAATCAAATCACTTTCAGCAGAACTTTTTGACAGGAATACAGACGAAAATAAGTTGCGTGCGTTAAAATCTTCTTTAAAAGAAAAAAAAGAAATTCTGGCTGATTTAAATAAGAAGGAAATAGGACTTGAGAAAATATCTTATGCCAATGAATCTGAGATTGAAAAACAGAATCAGTTGATAGAAAAAATTTCTAAAATGGATGTCTGTCCGGTTTGCAAAAGCAGGATAACCAAGGAGCATATAGATTTAATAAGAAAAGAGGCGTTGCCAAAAATAGATTCATTAAAAAAAGAAATAGAAAATTCAGATAAGGAGTTAGGGGAGCTTTACAAGAAAAGAGGAATGTTGAATCAGGGCATAGAACAGATGGATTCGGAAATTTCTAAAAGAGAGTCTGATTTAATTAAGCTTTCAAACATTAATGAGAAAAAAGAGCAGATAAAAATTCTTCAGGAAAAAATAAAAGAAACAAAAGAAGAGATTGCCAGTCTAACCAAAAAAGAGAACATTCTTGAAAGCAATTTTAATAAAAATTTAAATGTCGAAAAGAAATACGAAATAGTCAGAATAGAATTTCAGGAAATTTCTCTGAGAACAGAGGAAAACGTCGATTCAGAAATTTCGTTCAAGCAAAGGGAACTTGAGCGTTCGAAAATTTCCTTTAACCAGCTTTTGAGGGAGGAGGAAGATTTAAATGGAGATCTGGCGGAAATAAAAAATAATTTAAAAGAAAAAGAGAAATTGCTCGAAAAGAAAAAAAAGCAGGAAGAGGAATTAAGCGAGAAATTCCAAAAATTAATTTCAGAAAGAGATGCTCTGCAGGAGAAAAGAAGGGAGAATGAGTTGCAGATTTCAACAGAACAAAATTTAATTTATAACATGGAGAGAGATATAAATAATTTCAAAATTGAAAAAGCGAGGACTGATGCAGAAGTTGAATCTCTTGAAATGGAAATGCTTGGGTTCCCTAACATAGAAATAATAAAAGAAAACAAAGAATCTCTTATTCATAAACTGGAGAAAACTCAGGAAATTTTATCAAAAATAGGTTCTGTTAATTTGCGTTCTTTGGAGGTTTATGATTCAATTAAAAAAGAATATGATGCAATAAAAGAAAAAGCGGGAATCATCTCAAAAGAAAAAGAAAGTGTTCTTAGAATAATTCACGAAGTTGATGTAAAGAAGAAAAAAGTATTTGTCCAGACATTGCGGGCGTTAAATGAAATCTTTTCAAGAAACTTCTCCCAATTAAGCGAGAAGAGCAGGGTTTTTTTAGAATTAGAGGATAGGAAAAATCCTTTTGATGGGGGGGTTAACATTATAGTTAAAACAGGAAATGGGAAATACTTTGATGTAAAATCTCTTTCAGGGGGGGAGCAGACACTCGTTGCTCTCTCATTAATTTTTGCTATTCAGGAATACAAACCTTACTGTTTTTATATTTTGGATGAAATCGACGCTCCGCTCGACAAAAGAAATTCCGAAAGACTTTCAGGATTATTAAAAAAGTATATGAAAAAAGGACAGTATATTGTAATCACGCACAACGACGAAGTAATCTCAAATGCAACTGCTCTTTATGGAATTTCAATGCACGATGGAATTAGTAAGATAACTAGTCTGAGGGTTTAGGTGTTGAAAAAGGAATAAGTCTTTCTCTCAAGCTTTTGTAATTTCTTCCTAAATCCTGATTAGGAATTTCTCCAGTGGGCAACCTCTCTATTCCCCATATTCTCTTTCAATTAATCCTAAAAAATCTCCATATTCTGGCCAGTGAGTTCTGTGGAAAAGTTTTGTATCTGCTATTAATTGTTCTACTTCTTGTTTTGTAACCATTTTTACCTTAACATGTGCTCCTTTTTAAGAATTATTGTGTTTTATTAACTAATTACTAATTAATAATCGCGAGCCCCTGTGAGCCAATTTATTTAAACTCTTTCTTTTTCTTTTAGATATGGACAAAATTCAACTCCTTTCTTCTCTGAAAGCCAGAGGATTTTCTCCTAAAATCCTGCGAGCGTTTGGAAAAGTTCCTCGCGAAAATTTTATTCCTGAAAAAATAAAAGCCCATGCTTATGAAGATACTGCCCTTCCTATTGGTAATGGACAAACAATTTCACAGCCATACACAATTGCCATGATGTTCTCTTTGCTTGAATTAAAAAAAGGGCAAAAGGTTCTTGAGATAGGTTCTGGTTGCGGTTATGTTTTGGCTTTAATTTCTGAAATAATTGAGAGCAATGGAGAAGTTTTTGGAATAGAAATTATAAAAGAACTCGCAGAAACTTCAAAAAAGAATCTTAAGAATTATAAAAATATAAAAGTGTATAATAAAAACGGCGCAGGTGGATTAAAAGAAAAAGCACCATTTGACAGAATTTTAATAAGTGCTGCATGTGAAAAAATTCCAAAAAAACTTTTATACCAATTAAAAAATAATGGAATACTCGTCGCACCTGTTGGTTCATATGAGCAGTCACTTGTTGCAGTTAAAAGAACCAAAAACAAATTCATTACGCAGAAAGAAATTCCAGGATTTATTTTTGTGAGGTTTGTTGGGGGTTAATTTAGAGGTTTGGGTAGATTACCTACAATAAATTTCGCAATTTTTTCAATTTTTGAATCTTTTACGAATTTAGGTTCTATATTGCCTGCTAAATTCATCAGATAGAATCCTTTTGCCGTGTCAAGGGTTAAAGAGTATGGATTTATTGTTCTCTTAAATTTAAATCTGCCCATTTCATCGGGATATTCTTTTTTAGCATTATAAAAAGCTGTATGTATCTCAGAAGACAAATTTAAAAAATCAGTCTCTCTTCCGCCTCTTCTTTGATATTCTTTTATGACTGCATAATAAACCT
The DNA here is from genome assembly GCA_964448815.1 of Candidatus Woesearchaeota archaeon. Classification (GTDB taxonomy): domain Archaea; phylum Nanobdellota; class Nanobdellia; order Pacearchaeales; family GW2011-AR1; genus CAYUZQ01. The sequence continues at coordinate 835 of CAYUZQ010000017.1, read as the reverse complement.
CTATTGCAGGATAATCTTCGTTTTCCATTCCAAGACATAATCTTCTTGCTTCAAATAATTAATTATAATTTAAACTATATAAAAAAGGAGAAAGTATAAATAAAAAATTAAAAAATTAAAAAAGTTTAGTAGTAACTTTCTCCGAGTTCTTCTGTTTTTTCAGGTTTTTTTGTTATCAGTACAATCAAAACAACAAGCAATACTAAGAAGATTATTGCCAGAACAATTGTCAATATGACAATCGGACTTGTTACTGTGCTTCCTTGTGCATTCAAACTAAGACTAACTGTACTTACAAGCTTTTCTCCGGAAAACACATTTACATTGAAATTGTATTCCCCTTCTGTGTTTGCATTTGCAGTTATTTTAACAGTCTTGCTTGAACCAGCAGGAACAGCAACAACAGATTCTCCGGCGTTTGATGAAAAACTTCCAGAGGATTCAGTAACAATTCTGTAAACTTTCAGCTTATCAGTTGGGTTTACAATCAATAGTTCATATTCTGCGTTTTCACCAACAGCAGCTGTTTTTCTTGCACTTGTCACAATCACATTTTCGGAAAAGTCGTTTTCTATGAAAATCTGCTTAACTTCACTGGATGTTAAGTCATCATTTGTGACCACTACTTCAAGTGCGTAAATTCCTTCTGAAACATCATAGGGAATTTCCAAATAAAGTCTTCCGCTAAATGTGTCAGTTTCATCATCGTCATAATCAGGATTCCATTCATCTGCAACCAAATCTCCGAAATAAGCTGATTTCTCAATACCTAATGTAGAGATGCTTGCAACAACATACAAATCATCTAAGTCATTGTAACCAATGTTCTTAACAA
>CAYUZQ010000016.1:0-6863 GCA_964448815.1 Candidatus Woesearchaeota archaeon | reverse complement strand
AACCACGAACAATTGTCGGAGAAAACAAAACATCAAATCCATAAATTTTGCAATATTCCTTAAGGCTAATTATTTCCCTGTAAGAATCAAATTTAACCAGATATTCCTCGCCCTGACTTACTGCTTCTAATAATCTTCCTGCTCCTAACCTCTTAAGTGCACTCTGGGTTTTCTTCAATCCTTGTTTATCTAATTTATCCAATTCTCTCAAAATTTTTTCCCTGTTTTTCTTAATCTTCAAATCATCTAAAACATCATTCAGTAATCTACGATTATTAATCAAAATATCAATCTTAATTCCCAGATTATCAAAAACATCTTTTGTCAAAGCCAAAATCTCAGCTTCATCCTTAATCGTCGAACCGACTGTATCAACATCACATTGGATAAATTGTCTAAATCTATTCGCTGAAACAGGTTCATCTCTAAAAACTTCTCCAATCTGGTATCTCTTAAAAGGCAGTTTCTTATTCTGCATCAGTCTCTTTAACTGAAATGTAAATTCATATCTCAAAGCAAGTTTTCTCTTCCCCTTATCCTTTAACTTGTAAATATCAGAAATAACTTCGTCCTGAGAATTATTGCTTTTAACAAACTTCTCCTCCTCAATTATCGGAGTCTCTGCTGGCTCAAAACCATATTTCTCAAAAGTTTCAACTAAGATTTTTTTAATTTCAGCTCTCTTACGAGCTTCTTCTCCGTCGTAATCACGAAATCCGCGAACTGGTTGTGTTGTCATTTTTTCTTCTCCCATACTAATTCTTTTTTCTTTTTATTTCCTTTGGTCAATTTAAATCCGGCTTTTTCAAGAACTCTTCCTGAAGAAGGGTTTCTTTTGTCAGTAGTTCCAAAAATTTTTTTGATTTTTAATTTAGTAAAACCAAATTTACAAATTTTTTTAACTGCTTTGGTAGCTATGTTCTGGTTCCAATATTCTCTTGCTACGATATAACCTATCTCATAAGAATCTTTATTTTTATCAGGCTTTTCTAAAACAATTGCTCCAACAAATTTATTATCGACAAGAATTGCAAATTTGTAAGTGTCTTTTCTTATTAAAATCTCCTTTAGTCCTTTCAAGATATATCCTAGAACATTATATTGTAATTTGTTTTCAACCTCAGGATTTTTTATTGTTTTTATAAAATCGAATAAATCTCTAATCCCTAATTTTCTTAGCTTAATTTTCATTTCATCCTCCTTTCTTCAAAAAGGGGGGGAGGAGTAACCAAGACATAAGTGTTTGGTTCTTTAAAATTTTTTACGAAAAGCAACATAGGTCCTCCCTTGTTCATATTTTAATTTATTAAATAACTTTATTTGTTTTTTGTCCGCATACAAATCAATTGTTTTTAATTTTTTATCCTTAACAATACTCTCAAATTTTTTGATAAGTAAAGTTCCGATACCCTGATTTCTAATCTTTTGCCTAACAACTATTCCTAAAAGGTCTGCCCATTTTTCTTTAATGTTATAAGTTCCGAAACAAACACCAATAATTTTATCTTCTTTTACAGCAACCAAAAGTATCCCTTTTTTAAGAATTCTTTGATAATAATCTTTTGAAAATGTGTCGCTTATTACATCCATTTCCTCAAAACTATCAACTAACTTTTTAATTTCAGCTCTCTTACGAGCTTCTTCTCCGTCGTAATCACGAAATCCTTTTATTGGGTTTGAGTTGGGTGTCATTTTAATTTTTTTCCCATAATCTTTAATTTTTCTTTGCAACTTTTAATCTCCCAATTTTTTTCTCCAATAACTTTATAGCCTCTTTTTTTATAAAAATTAAATGCATATGGTGAAGGATTAAGGTTTAATTTTTTGATTCCTTTCTTCATTGCATATTCTTCAACGAACTCTAATAGTTTAGAACCAATTCCTTTTCCTATTAAATCAGCTTTGACAAAAAATCCACCAATTCTTTTTCTTCCTACCTCTAAATCCGCTGTTCCGATTAATTTGTTTCCTTTCCATGCACAAAAAATCTTCCTATTTTTCATATCTTCTAAAGTTCTTTTAAGAGAAGCCCAATCAAGAAGATAATCAAAAATTTCAGAGGAATATTCTTGTGAGGAAATTCTTTTTAGAGTATCTCTTCTTAAAAAGCTAATTTTTTTTGCGTCTTGTTTCCTAGCATTTCTTATTGTTATTTTCATTTTCTCCTCTCAAATTTTCAAAAAGGGTGAAAGGAGGGAATCGAACCCTCTTCTCGCGAGCCACAGTCGCACGTACTACCAATATACTACATCCACCATAATTTAACTTAGAAGCCAAGCTATTAAAATCTTTTCTAACAATGCCGATAATCACAGATTTTAATTGCCATATTGAGAATAAAAAAAAGAACTTTTTAAATTTAACTATCAATAAAGTTAAAAATTAAAATTTTTTAATAATTGTAGAAGTTTACAACTTTAGTCCATATAAACAATAAAAAAGAAATTTGAAATTCCTAGAACTCTTTGATATTTGTTGTTGAACAAATCTGTTCTTTGCCTGATTCGTCTTCGAAATAAACTGTAACTTTAACTTTGTTGGGAGATGTTAATCCAGTGTCAAAGTCTGTTTTTTTCACAGTTCCTAATACTGGAATGTTTCCTGTAGCATTCATTACACTGCTGGCACTACCACTTGCATCTTCGAAAACTAATTTCACTCCAGCAATTTCTTCTCCTGTAGCTGTCCTTGTCAATGTTACATTACAGAAAGCAGGGTCACCGCTGCATTCAACCATGCTCGCTCTCACATCAACATTAAGGCATTTTGTTCCAATGTCAACGCTTCCTACCCCGGTTCTGACAAAATTCATGTATGCAACATACAGAATTCCAATAGCAACAATAACCAGCAATATAATTATCAATGAAGTTACAATCATCGATAAACCTTTTTTATATTTCATATTAACCTCTTTATATTTTATAATTAAAAAGAGTTTTTAAATATTTCTATTAAAACTGTCCAGCAATTTAAAATATTCCTCTTTGCTGATTACTTTATCTGTTTCTGACAATCCAACTTTCTCGGCAAATTTCCAAAATGCCTGTGGTTTATAGCCTCTTTTTTTTAATGATGCTATCGTCGGTAATCTTGGGTCATCCCACCCGGAATATTTTTTTTCTTCAATTGCTTTTCTCATTTTTGTAGAAGACAGCTCAAGGTCTTTGAATTTGTACCTCCCTAAAAAACCAACCCAGGGAAATTTTTTTCCTAAAACTTTGTAAATCATTTTTTGCCTTTCTGCATTATCCCTGTGGTCTTTTGCCCGTATAACGTGCGTCATTTTTGTTTCAATATCATCTACAGGGACAGCGAGATTCATCAGGGGCCAGACGCGGTATTTTTTCTTTTGCAAAGGATGTGGTGTCTCATTTATCCTCGCCAGGGGAAAATCCCTCATTGCAGGATTTTTGTGTGCCATCCCATAAACTACTTCAGAAGTTTTAAATCTCAAAACAGCCTCGCCTTCTTCGAAAAAATCTTTCTTACTTTTGCCTGTCTTTAACATTCTATTCCAACGAGTTTCATTTTGCTTTCCAGTTAATTTTCTGCAAGGACAATCCTTCTTGTTCTTTACATACTTTCTAAATTTATCGCCAGAGCAAGTACAAACATAAGCATAACCTTTTTTGATTAATTTTAGTGCATACTTATAATAAGTTTCCATGTTGTCAGATTGAATCTGAATCCTAGCAATTCCGTCGAACAGCCATTTTGATTCTTCTTTAATCATTTTGTATGCTAAAGGATAAATGTTCTCTGGATTTGTGTCTTCAATTCTGACATAAAAATCTCCTCCGTACTTTTTCACATAATCAAAGGAGATGCACGCTGTCATGGCATGTCCAATGTGGAAAGGTCCTGAAGCAGAAGGTGCAAACCTCATAATAACTTTTCCTTTCTTTGCGCCCGGAAGTTCAGGCAAACCCTCGCGGACTTTTCTCTCACTAACTTCTCTTTTTAATTTTTCAAATTCTTTTTTTTGCTTTTCAATAGAAATCTTATTAACTTCCTTCACAATTTTAGAAATCTCTTTGATATATTTTTTAACATCTTCTTTTTTTAACCCTTCATTAAACAAGCCAGAAATCACTGCTCCCTGCTGAGCCTTGCCTTTATACAAAAGAGCATTTTTTAATGCATAGGCGCGGGCTTTTTTTTGTAAGTCTTTCATACCTAAAAACAGAAAACATCATTAATAAATTTAATCAAAATCTATTAACATCAATCTTCTTCTCCAAAACTTCAATTCTTTGCTGCAGATGATAAATCTGATTTGAAAGGTCTTCTATCTTGGTTGTCATTTCTACCAGTCTTTTTGCGAACTTTTTCTTTTTTTCTTCTGAACCAGAAACATCCACGTAATCTTCTGATTCTGTATTTGAATTTGAAGCCAAATTCCCAAGGAAACTGAAAGCGTTCTGAGAAGCAGACTCATCATTTTGAATCTGGGAGATTTTCTCCTGCTGTTTTTTATATCTTTCAGTTAAATCAAGAACTCCTTTCTTTTTGCCAAATCCTAAAAATCCCATGTTCAATAAAAGCAAACAATGTTTTTATAATTTGTTGTTCTTAAAACTTTAAGATTGGCCTGCTCCGGTGGATCTATTTGTTGAGCAAGAAATAAATTTTTACAAAATAAGGTTCAATCAAAGATTTTTTAAAGACAAAACTGTTTATTAAAACATGGGAGAAATGAAAACAATTCCTGAAATAATTCAGGAGGTGAGCGCATATTACAAAAAAAAAGGCGGGCCAGAAAAAGAGCATACACTAACATATGATTCCTCCTCGGAAACTTTAGAGCCGATTTATTTTTTTATTGTTGATTTAATGGAGGACATGGGGTTCAGTTCAGAAAAGCTCGTCGATAATTTTACATCTTCCCCTGGTTCAGGGCACTTTTCAGAACTCGGACAAAGAGCGACAATAATGCAACAGCAGGGAACAAAAATTTTAGCAGATATAAATACTGTTTTGAGGAGCGTTCTTAATATTGTTTATGATTTAAAAGAGTTTAAAATAAGACTGCAGAGTTATGTTGATTTAAACTCCAGCGATAAAAGCAAATCAGAGGCAGCAAACCTTTCCCTGAAGCAAATTTGGATGGACAAAGTGGATATCCAAAAAGGAAATTCAGCTATAAAAGCAATGGCTCTTGGTCAGGCAGGATTCCAAACATTAATTGATGCATTCTTGGTTGTTAAAGATGAAAAAAACGTGGATAAAATTGATTTAAATGACAGGGTAAAAAGAATTTTAAGACCGAGAATTCAGGAGTTTAATATTTGGTTAAAAGAATCTGAAAAAGAATTAAGAAAGAGATATGGAATGGAAAGAGCTTATTTGAAAAGTCAGGTAAGCAGTTTGAAACTTTATTCCCGTTGGGCAAGACCTTACCTAAAAGCAGCACAGCAGCTTGAAATGAAAGAAGGCAGGAGAGAACCTGCTTTGGTAAAATTATTCAACACAATTATGCTTGAACTGACATTACTGGGCAAAACCAAAATAGATATAAAAAATTCTGCTCTTGAAGGGGATTTGCCTTCTGATTTTCAAAACCTTAGAGTCAAAAGAGATTTTTACAGTTGCGTTCTGGTTGATTTTAAATTCAGGGGAATTCCTCAAAGAATAATGCAGAGAGGAGATTATGTCTTCGGAGGAAAAGCAGAAGTGACTTTCAGAGCTTATGCATTAAACGACGACGAGCTCAAAGGAATAGACAAAAAACTTGAAGATTCTGATGTTGAGGATGCTTTAAGATTAATTGAAGGGACAACAACAGAAAGTTTGGGGGAATTGCAGAAAGAAATTAATTCATTTTTAGAGGAACAGGAAAAAGAAACAGGGAAACAGGAAAAACCAAAAGATGAATCAAATCCTTTTTTAGCTTTAATTGGGCATTACAATAAAACAGAGAAAAAAACAGAAACAAAGACAACAGAAAAAGATATTCAAATAAAACCAGATAACTGGATTGAGAAGACCCACTTAAGAGCTCTTGCGGCAAACACTGCAAAACAGAGCGCTTTCGACTTGTTTGACAGATACAAAAAAGCCCACGACATGGCAAGTTATACCTAATATGTCTATACAATAAAATTTTTAAAGTAGAAAAAATTAAATAATATATGGGAGGGGACGTAAATTCTCTTAATGAAAAACTGGAAAGGTATCGTGCTGTAGTAAAGGATTTAAAACAAGGTTATCGCTTCATAAGTCCTGATCATCATTTTGAAATTAGTTACCCCGCATTGAATGAATCTGCGCGCAGAATTTCGGAAGTTCTTGCTGAAGAACCCATTGCTAGTGAACGTGGAGAAACGTCAGAGGAGATTTATAAACATTTATTTGGAAAGAAAGAAGCAGAAACCAAAAGTTTTAAATTAGAAAAACAAGTAACGACTGGAGTATTAGTTTTCTTATCAGTTGCTCTTGTAACATTGGTCTTGTCACAAACAAAACTTTTGACAGGTTATGCAATCAGCAATATCCCTAGCACGACTTCAGGCATAGGAATTTTTATTTGCATTGCAGGAATTCTTGGGTTTTTGTACTACAGAAACAGGATTAAATAAATTAATTTACTTAACTTTTGGAACATGTCGATAAGATTATATACTTCTTTATCTATTATAAATTATGCCCAAAAAAGAAAAAATTTCTGAAGAACAAAAAGAGGAAGAAACTCGCGACGAGTCTGAATTAGAAGAAGAAATAAAAGAAGATGAATTTGAAGAAATCGCTGAAAAAGTTTCTGGTGAAAATTCAACAGGAAAACTAATTGATGAGACTTCATTCAGAGAATTTATTCAGCCTTCCACTAAATCAACTGCTCTTGTTTTAGAAAAAATTGCAGA
>CAYUZQ010000015.1:0-7157 GCA_964448815.1 Candidatus Woesearchaeota archaeon | reverse complement strand
AAACTAAAAACTTAAATAATCTGAAACTTACAAGAGAAAGTCTTAAAAAGGGGTTTCAACAGAACATAAAATGGAATTTTGTCCAAAGTGCGGAGCGGTGTTGGTAAAGAAAGCAAAATATTACGGATGCCCCAGATGTAATTACTCAACAAAAAATAAAATAAGAATAAATACTTCTGAAGAAATGGAGGGCAAAAAAGAAGTTGCTGTAATATCAAAAAAGGATGCGCAAATTTTGCCGGTAATTACAGAAAAATGCAAAAAATGCGGAAATGATAAAGCATATTTTTGGACAGTGCAAACGCGCTCAGGAGATGAAGCAGAAACGAAATTCTTCAAATGCACCAAATGCGGATTCACCTGGAGGGAATATCGATAAACTAACTGGTCTTTCTTCCAATTCTTTCAGAAAAACCACACTTTCCACATTTAAGCATAATTAAATTATCCTCATCAGAATAAAAAATTCCTATAAAGAAAGAGGGGACAATCCTTTTTGCTTTCTTCGTCCATTTGCATAATCTAAATATTCTTGTGTTTCAGGATGCTTAAAAAAATTAGGAAATTCTTCTCTCAAATCTTTAATTAAATCATATGTTTCAGCCCCAGTTAAGAAGTAATGTCTTATAACACATCCTTCTAATTCAGTAATTCCAAACATCTTAGGGTTATCGTCAAACAAATGATTGCTAGATAATGTTTCTAAATTCTCCACAGTGTAGGCCTTTTCATTCTGCCTTCCACAATATTCTGGATAAAGATCTGTTAATTTAGTGGGGTCCTCTCGTAAGACTAAGAAAATTTTAGTTAATACCTTTTTAACATCTTTAGGAACTGCCATATTTTTCCATTAGTTCTTACCTTTTTAAGATTGCCTTTTTCCGAAACAGAAGTTTGAGTGGCCCTGGAGGGATTTGAACCCCCGACACCCAGATTTCACCTCTATAAAAGTAAGAGTCTGGTGCTCTAACCAAGCTGAGCTACAGAGCCGTATAGTGTTAATTAAAATATCTCATTTATATTTTTATCTATAATTGCTCTCTCTTTCGTCGCTCGCTTAAATCTCCTCGTGCTTCGCACCCAATTATAAAAATCATAAACTAAAAATTTCTCTAAGGCAAATTTCCCGAAGGCGGATTCAAAACAAATCCTCTGCGAACAACCAAACCCATTTTTCCAATAAATTTATATACTATAAAATATATATTCTACTATGGTGCAAGTCATAAAAAGAAGTGGGAAAAAGCAGAAATTCGTTGGTGCAAAAATAACGCACTCTATAGAGAAAGCAACGAAAGAAGCAAAACTTTCTCCTGCAAAAAGAAAAGAAATTGTAAAAGAGGTTAGTGAAGCTGTAATAAAGGCATGCAAAAAGAAGAAGACAATAAGAAGCACAGCAATAAGAAAATTAATCTTGAGCAGGATTGAAAGAAGAGCGAAACCTGTTGCTTCTGCTTGGAGAAAAAAAGAAAAAAGAAAAAGGATAAAAAAGAAAAAATAATTATCTGTGCTTAAAGAACTCAATTTGCCTGAATCTTTTCATAACTTTTTGGTAGCTTCCTTTATCTACAAGAGTCTTTGTTTTGTTTTCATTTAACAATCGAAAATCACATTTGCTAACAGGATGCTTCAATTTATCTTTACCCGGATAATCTTTCCACCTATTCTCTGTTTTTAATTTATATTGTAAAACCATTACCTTAATTTTGGAGATTTATATTTTTTACTCAATGCTTCATAAATAGATTTTTCTGTTTTCCCTGCCATATGCTTCCCGCCACGACCGAATAACCCATATTGATTTAAAAGATAACCTTTTCTTTTCGCAATTGTTCTGAAACCAATATTAAAACCAAACGGACCTGTATATGCCATTAACATCGCACCCCAATCATCCGGAGTAGCATAATAAATTTCTGTCTTAATTCCGCGAATTCTGAAAGTAACCCGCTTGTCTCCTCCCTGAACATACCTGCCCTTGTTCTTTAAACAATCAATAATTTTTTGTTTGTCTTTTGGAATCAATACAATATCAACATCAACAGGATTTTTTTCTTTTCTTCTGATACTTCCGGCAATCATTATTCTTTTAGATAAAGGTTTTAAAATTTTGAATACCTCTTTGGAAAGATTCAGAACAACAAAACCCCTTCTCGTCACAACATATTTTCCCTTTTTTAAAACAACTCTTTTTTTATTAACGGGTTTTCTTTTAGAATTTAATTTCTTTTTCATAATCTTTTCACAACAAATCAACTTCTTTGCTCTTTGAGAGAATTACCTAAAGGTGCCTTTTTCTCCACACTGCCTGTGCTTTTTTTATGTTTCTTGCTCTGGCTCTTCCCATTGCAGGAGTTGGTTTTGCTCTTTCTGGCACATTCTTTCTTGGTTTGGCCTCAAAAAGATTCCCTTTAATTTTCTCTGGTTTCTTTGTCAATTTGGACAAAACTTGTTTTGCATGTTTTGTTTTTCCAATCAAAGTTCCGCCTTTCATACTTGCATCGGTTTTTGCAATTAACCAGGCTTGTGTTGCCCAACTTCCATTTTTCCTTCTGCCAGCAATTCTCTCAATGTGCCCTTTGCCCCCAACATCCTGTGTTCTAAAAGCAATAAAATCTGATTTAGGACGAACAACAATCCTATAGAATTCTCCTTTTCCACCAGCCCCAGGTCTTTTCCTGCCTCTTCCCTGTGGTTGTGCACGCACGTGCTGACTCTTGGACATACTCTTCCATTTTTTCTGAGCCTTCTTAATATTTCTCTTGGCAGCCCTCTTTTGTTTTACAGATACCATCTCACCCCCTTTTTATAATTAATATAAAGAAGTTTAGTATATAAATTTTCCCAATTCAGATTATCTCCATTCTAAAAATTCCATTTTCAGGGGCATAGTTGGCTCACTTTACTAATTTTTGTATGTTTTCAATCGCATCTGCGACTTCCCTGCCTTTCTTAGTTAGTTGTATAATTTTGATCCGCCCCTTTTTCTCAAATTCAACTAACTTAAGTTCCTGCAAAGTCTGCAGAATTTTTACTGCGTGGCTGTAAGTGCAATCCACTTCTTTAGCCAATATACTACCATACCTCATCCGTGTATTCTTCTTCAAAGAAACCAGCATCAAAGCCGGCTTTCTCCTGAAAAAGATATCGAAATTATCTTTCATTGGATTTATCGCCAAAACGAAGTTTCCAACATCTTGACATGTGTGGTTTAATGTATATATTCAAGACAGTATGTTCCTTTTAAATGTTTTGCAACATATATTTTCTAGAGTATAGTAGTAAAAATTTATTAACTAAAAGGTATTTTAAAAGATATGAAAAAGTCAAAAAAACAAAATAAAACAAAAATCCTTGCAGTAGGAGATATCCACGGAGACACTGGGCTTGTGAAAAGATTAGCTGAAAGAGCCAAAAAAGAAAATGTTGATTTGGTTATTTTGGCAGGTGATTTGACTTTTGCAGAGCAGTCAACCAAAAATCTCATAGGTCCTTTTGTAAAAGCAAAAAAACAGGTTTTGCTGATTCCGGGAAATCATGAATCTGTTGCAACAACAAATTTCTTAGCAGAGATGTATCCTAACACCAAAAGCATTCATGGCTACTCTTTTACAAAAAATAATCTTGGAATCTTTGGAGCAGGAACAGTAGATTGGGGAATTGGCTCAGTAAAAAATTCAGAAATTTTCGAGCTATTGAAAAAGGGAAATAAAGGAATAAAAAATTCAGAAAAGAAGATTATGGTAACCCACATGCATCCACGAGGGAGTAAAGCAGAATTTTCAGGATTCAAGGGCTCAGCAGCAGTAAAAAAAGCAATAAAAGAATTCAAACCAGATATTGCGATTTGTTCCCATATTCATGAAGCAGCAGGAATAGAGGAAAAAATGGGAAAAACAAAAGTAATCAATGTCAGTAGAAAGGCAAAGATTTTTGAGATTTAGGAAAATCTTAAAAGCATACAATTTAATTAAAAATGAATGGTTTTCAAAATAAAAAGAAAAGAAGGAACATATTTCTTACTTGGGGATCAGTTTGCATTTAATTGTGCTTGTAATTCTAAAGAAGGGTTAAGAATTACAAATAAAAACTCACAAACAGAAATATTAGAAGATTATTCTCCTGGACCAAGAAGTCAAGAACAAGCATATAAATATTCATATTATATTACAAATATATTGTTAGAAAGAGAAATTCGTCAAAGAGAGGAGTGTAAAGAAGAACCGTTAGAATTGATGTGTAAGGGATGTGGAAAGATGATAACTTTAACAAAAGAACATTATGAAAAGGTTATTGCAGAAATGTATATAGAAAAAGGAATAGAGTAAAATGCCAAAGAAACCAAAAAAAACTACAGAGGAAAAAGTAATAGAAGATTATTTCCCGCTTGATGAAGAAGATGCAGAACATGCCACTGAAAAGCAGGTTAAAGAAACCATACCTGATTTCAAGCAAATCGTAGAGAAAGAGTACAAAAAGCCAGAAAGAAGTTCTTTAGAAAGAGTAGAAAAAATTCCGAAAATAAAAATCAAAAAATCAAAAGCTACGAGAAAAGTAAAATATTCTCCTAAAAAAATTAAATTAAAAAAAGGAGGATATGAGCTTATTGTTACAGAAAAACCGCAGGCTGCATCAAAAATCGCTTCTGCTTTGGGAAATCCAAAAAGAAAAGATTCCAAAGGAATTTCCTATTATGAACTTGAGAGAAAAGGGAAAAAAATAATTGTTGCCTGTGCTGTCGGACATTTGTTCACTTTAAAACAAAACATCCCAGGTTCAGAAATTCCTATTTTCGAAATAAGCTGGATTCCAAATTACTTGGCAAGGAAAAAAGATTTCACCAAAAAATATTATGACACCTTATTAAAACTTGCAAAAGATTCTGGGAGCATTACAATAGCAACAGACTATGATATTGAAGGAGAAGTTATTGGATTAAATGTTGTAAGGTTCATCTGCGGACAAAAAGATGCGAAAAGAATGAAGTTCTCCACTCTAACAACACAGGAATTAAATAAAGCATATGATGAAAAATCGCCACACATAGATTGGGGACAGGCAATTGCAGGAGAGACTAGACATTATTTGGACTGGTTTTATGGAATAAACTTATCAAGAGCTTTGATGAACGCAATAAAAACAACTGGCAGATTCAAGATAATGTCAATTGGACGAGTCCAAGGTCCTGCGCTGAATTTAATAGTTCAAAAAGAAAAAGACATTCAAAAATTTAAGCCAGAACCATATTGGCAGGTTTTTATCACAGTTGATGACGAGCGACCCCGTGGTAGAAGTATCGCCAGCACAGAACTTCGTGCGGAGTCGGGAGCAGGAAAAAACAAATTAGAACTAAAATATAACCAGGATATTTTTGATAAATCAAAATTAGAAAAATTCGAAAACATTGTGGGAAAAACAGCAATTGCAGAAACAAAAAAAACAGAACAGATTTTGCCACCAAATCCTCCGTTTAATTTGACAACTCTTCAAACAGAAGCATATAAATTTTATGGATTAACTCCTTCAAGAACATTACAAATAGCTCAGTCGCTTTATTTAGGAGGTTTAATTTCTTATCCAAGAACTTCAAGCCAGAAACTTCCTGAATCAATTGGTTACAAAGAAATTTTGAAAAAATTAGCAAAAGAATATAATGTGGAAAAATTAATCACAAAAAAGAAACCAGTTGAAGGGAAAAAATTAGATTCTGCCCACCCTTCAATTTATCCGACAGGAAATAAGCAGATATTAGCAGGAGATGATGAAAAAATTTATAATTTAATTACAAAAAGATTCCTCTCTCTTTTCTGTGATTCTGCAATAATTGATAATAAAAAAGTTTCAGCTGTATTAGACGAATTGATATTCTCAGCAAGGGGAGCATCTGTGAGAAAAAAAGCCTGGATGGAAATTTATCCTACTAAATTAAAAGAAATTGAAATTCCTGATTTAAAAGGCGAAGTCAAAATAACAAACTCCAAAACAGAACAAAAAGAAACTCAGCCTCCTAAGAGATATTCCCCTGCATCAATAATATCTCAGCTTGAAAAAAAGAACCTTGGAACAAAAGCCACAAGGTCTTCAATTCTTGAGACACTTTATAACAGGAATTATGTCAAGGGAAAAAGCATAGAAGCCACTCCTTTGGGCATATCTTTGATTACAACATTAGAAAAATATTCTCCGATTATAATCAACGAGAAATTAACTAGGAACTTTGAAAATGAAATGGAAGCAATTCAGAAATTAAAAAAGAATTTTGAGGAAAAAGAGAAAAAAGTGATTGACAAAGCAAAACAAACAATAATTTCCATTGCAAAAGATTTTGGTAAAAATGAGAAAAAGATTGGAGAGGAATTATTAAAGGCAACAAATGAATTAAGACAGCAACAGAAAATAGAAAATACTTTAATGAGATGTCCTGTTTGCAAAAAAGGGAATCTTGGAATAATGTATTCAAGAAAAACAAAAAGACATTTTATCGCGTGCGATGCTTATCCTGATTGCACAAATACATATTCTCTGCCTCCAAGAGGAGTAATAAAAAAGGCAAATAAAGTTTGCGAAGAATGTGGTTTCCCAATGTTAATGCGACTTTTAAGAGGAAGAAGACCTTGGGTGTTTTGCTTTAATCCAAAATGTAAAACAAACGAGGAATGGGCTAAGAAGAGAGAGAAGAAGGAAGAAAAAGAGAACACGCTTTCAGATTTAGAGTAATGAAGGTGATGGTGGGGACGGATGGTGGATAAAACTAATAACTGAAGATGGAAGCGAATGAAAAAAAAGAGAACGAGCAGGATTGAGAGTTGAAGAGAGGGAGAAAGAGGGGGAGGGAGTGGGGAGAAGGGCGAGAGAAGAGGGATATAGAGAGAATCGGGAGAATAATTAAATTTATTAATGAAACTATCAAACAGATACTATGTCACTAACAACTAAACAAAAAGAAGAAATCAAAAATTTATTGAGTTCTAAAATTTATGATAAATTAAACAAATATGTAAGAGAAACAACTGCTATGCCTTTTTTAGCAAAACTTATGCAGGATTCTGAAAAAGTGGCGGCATATTCTTTTATTCATTCTCTTGCAACTACTTTGGGAATGTCTGTTTATGAACAAGTCTCAAAGATTGTAGCAGAAACACATTTTGATGAAGTTA
>CAYUZQ010000014.1:0-7286 GCA_964448815.1 Candidatus Woesearchaeota archaeon | reverse complement strand
ATTATAATCAGAGAAAGCAATGAAACAAAAATAATTCAGGAAAATAATTGTGTTTTTATAGAAGGGGAACAGGGAAATTTAACAAAAATTACTGACGAATTTCTTTTTAAGATATTGGAGATAGAAGGATAATCTTATAAATTCAAAAACCAAAGAATAACATGGCAAAAAAGAAATCTGCAAAAAAGAAAGGAAAAAAAGTTTATGAAATTTTTGAAATTGAAAAAAGTGGCAAAGAAAAAGTCAAAGAAACTCTTGGAACAGAAGAAAATAAACAGGCAACAAAAAAACAAATTGAGCAGGAGAGCAAGATATTGAGAAACCTACTTCTTGGAATAGGGATATTTATTTTCATGATTATACTAATTGTCTTTTTAATTAATTCTGTAAGACATTTTGAATACGAAGGAATAAAATTTGAGATAGTGAAGGAAGGCAGTCTAATTTTTTACAAAACTTCAATCCCTGTAATTTACAATGGAGAGGAGATTCCTTATGATTTTTATCTGAGAAATGACCCAAGAAAACTGGATGTTCCTGTTGATGAAAAAATTAATTTCAGAGAAAATATGGTGCTTGAGGTTACCACAGAGGATCTTTTTTGCGAAGGGGATTGGAGCATCGCCACAGGAAATTTAATGAATCTTTACGGGATTCTTGGAGTGAATTTATTAGTTAAAAATGAAAGCAAAAGTTATGAACCAGAAGATAAATACATGTTTGTAAAAATACAACCTGCGAATATCACAAGCATAGAAAAAACCGGGGATAATTCCTATAATTTGAATGTAAATAATTGCGAAATATTAAAAGTGGCAGAAAAATTAATGCTTGAAACTTTTATCAGGTATCACGAAGTAAATTAAATCCTAGTTTATTTGTGTGCTTTGCCTCTCAGAACATAAATTGTTATAATTATTAAAGAAAATAACAAAAGAATTAAAGTTATAATTTTTAAATTTCCATTGAGCCATGCAGAATTATTTCCAAAGAAATATCCTGTGTAAATTAAAACTGCTGTCCAAATTCCTGCACCAAGACCGGTAAATAAACAAAACTTAAATAAATTCATTTTCGAAAATCCTGCAGGAAGAGAAATTAACTGCCTAATAACAGGAATTAACCTCCCGATGAAAGTTGTTATGTCTCCGTGTTTTTTGAAATATCTGTCTGATTTTTTAAGTCCTGCTTTATTTATGAAAAAAACTTTTCCGTATTTTGATATTAAAAAATCAACTGTCGTCCTCCCAAGATACAAAGCTAAAAAAAAGTTAATTAATGCACCGGATAAACTTCCCACTAATCCTGCAAGAAAAACCAGGACAAAAGTCATTTCTCCTTTTGCAACTAAAACTCCTGCTGGAATTAAAATGATTTCACTGGGAAAAGGAAAAAAAGAACTCTCAAGGGCCATGCCAATAAAAATCCCCAAGTAACCCAGTTCATTTATAATTGATAATAAAACCGCTGTTAATTGATTGAACAGTTCTATTAACATTTTATTTTTTCTTTCCAGAAATTTTCTTATTTAGCAAAGAATTCTTATATAAAAATCTTATATCTGAATAAAAAGGAATTTCTTTTATTTTAAAGTATTTAACTCCTGCAAACCAAATCCCGACGACAAAGAGTATGCTTAGCGAATACCAGAATAATTTATGTGCTGCATCATACCAGGGAGAGCCGGAGATGAAAATTAAACTTAATAAAAAAATTCTTAGAATATTTACTAACAGAAGAGACGCAAAAGATAGAAATATCAGATTTATTCTTTTATGGAATTTTATTTTTGGGGTTGATAAATTAAGCATTAATAAAAGATAATAAGCAGAGCCGGCAATGCATGCTCCCACCATTTCTACTGGAAAACAATCCTCAACGAGGACAACTTCCCCGATTAAAGAAGAATTAAAAAAAAGGTTTAGCAAAAAATAAACCGGGTAAATGGTCAAAGGAGCAAAAAGAAAATAAAAAATCCAAAGATGCGGCAATGCAACGATGATTAAAATTAAATATCTCGCTAAGATATCTATAAATTGTTTTGAAATTTCTTTCATCACAATTATAGTAGAAATGTATTTAAATAATTTGATATTTGTGAATTGATGAAAAAAGAAAGAGCAGTTATCATTAGTATTTTTTTTGCATTAGCAATGGTTATCAGCTTATATTTTGATTCTGAAATTGTAAAAGGATTTTCTTTGATTAGAAATGGGTTTCTTAATGATTTTTTTATGGGAATAATTTTTGTTGGTTCTGAAATAATAATTTTCTTTTTTTTAACAAGCTTGTTTTTATGGCAGGAGCACAAAAGAAAATGGATACTTCCCCTGTGGCTCAGCCTCGGATTATCAGCATTAATCAGTTTTTTATTAAAAATTGCTGTGCAAAGGCCACGCCCTTTTCAGATTGGGATTGTTTCTGTACTCCCAATTTTAGAAAAAAGCAGCCATCTAATTTGGAATTTTTCATTTCCTTCATTCCAAACCATGCTCGGATTTTGTGCTGTTCCTATTTTATCAAAAGAATTTCCTAAATTAAAACATGTCTGGATTGTCTTCGCAAGTCTGATTGCCTTTTCAAGAATTTATTTTGGCTTGCATTTTTTAAGTGATGTTATTGCCGGAGGTTTGATTGGGTATTCAGTAGGGTGGTTGATAATTAAAACAGAAAAAGACAGCAAGTTTGGTGAGAAAATTTATAAGAGGGTTTTTAGGAGATGAAATTCAGAAAAATTTGCTCACTCACAAGTTCGCTCGAGATAAAAAGTAGTTAATGAAAAAATATCGAAGTGATTAGCATCGCCCACAACAAAAGACTTCAGATTTTAGATTAACAATTTTATCAATCTGCGAATGAAATGAGCAGGAAAAATTGATAATTAAAATTTATTTCCTTGCAACTCTTATAGCCACGAAAATAATTACTATGATAAGAATAAAGTTTATTGCTCCGATTCCCCATAAGTACCAGTTGTCTCCAGAAATAACTCCTCCTGTAAAACTAAAGCCTGATTTTTCAATTATTACTGAAACAGGCTGAGTCACAATTAATTCATTTTCTGAAAGAATTTCTATATTGAATGTCTTTTCTCCTGAAACATCTTTCTTTACATTGAATGTTATAAGAACATTTGTTGAATCTCCTGCATTCAAAAGAACTGTGCTTTGGCTTAATTCAGCTGAAGATGCCCAGTCAGCATATCCTGCTGCATTTATTGAAAAAGTAGCTGGATCATCCCCTGTGTTTACAATAGTTGCTTTGATTACTAATGGCTGTCCTGCTTTTCCTCCTGATTCCAAACTTGCTGAAACAACTGCATTAGGTTCACCCCCGCAATTTCCTTCTACCTTGAAGTAAACATTAAAGATTGCCTCGTCGTCATCATAATCATTTTCATAAATATCATTATCTTCGTCATAAACAGTTAATTTCAAAGAATATGTTTTTTCTTCTGCATCTGAAGGAATTTTTATCAAAACATCTAATTTTTCATTTTCAAAAGCATCAATATCCCCTATTTCTATTTTTTCATTAATTCCTAATTCCTTGTTATAAATGATTGTATAAACATCATCCTGGTCCCTGTCCCCTATGTTCCATACATCTGCTGTGAGTTGCACATCAGCTCCACATTGAACAACTTCTGGAGATTCAATATCAGTCAAGATAACAAAATTAGATTCTGATTCTATTGAAATTGCTTCGGAATCACTGGCACAAGTCATAGGATTTGTATCATCATCAACTTCTCCTGTTGCCCTAACATATAAATAATAACTTCCCTCAAGCTCATCTAAATCAATATCAAGGTCATCATCAATTCTGAATGTTATTACTAATTTTTCTTCATCTCCATCTTTAAGATTAAACTCATCAATTTCATCCATTTCAATAACCCAATTATCCATCTCTTCGTCTGCAATTCCCCATTCAATAGAAATATCATCAACATCATAATCTCCTTTGTTTTCTACTTCTATTTCTACTTCTATCTCATCAAAAGGAAGCCATTCTTCATCATATCCAAATCCTTTTGTAACAGAAATGTCTTTAATATTAACTTTTAATTCTCCGGGATTTTCGCTGATTCCGTCATCGTAGGAACAAAAATCTGTTTCTTGTGATTCCAAGATTGTTATTTGGGATAACTCTAAATCAAATTCATCAATATCTGTTTCTGTATCATCAACATGAATTGTTATATCCATTTTTCCAACTGTTATTGTATCTTCTAAAGTAAAAGTAACTGAAAACTCCTGAGGGTTCTATTTTAAATCTGCCATGTTTACAGATTCAGGCAAATCTAAAATACCCCAAGTTCCGAATGAATCTTTATTAGAAAATACTGACCAGTTTAAATCCTTCTCTGCTGTACAGCTTCCTCTATTTGATAATTCAAAAGAAACTGTTAATTCTCCATCATCAGCATAGATTTGTGAAGGAACAGAAACTTCTGTTAAATTTAAACATTCTGTAGCACTAACTCCTCCAACGAACATTACCAACGATAAAATGCTTAATGCGAACAATGAAATCAATTTTGTTTTCATTTTAATGTCATTGTGGAGTTACTATGGTTTATAAAGATTTGTATTCTTTAAGATATAGATTAAACCAAGAAATTCTCAAAATTAGATAAATTATCTAAGAAATTCTTTATCTCAAAACATTTATATAATCTTTTTATTAATTAATAACATAAACTGAAAGAAATCAAGAGTTATTAAATCCAAAATAAGTCAAGATTTCAAAATACTAGTAAATGGTGATAAAATCTAAAGAAAATTCTGTAGGAGCATGGGCTTTTTTAATTGGAGTAATTCTTGCAGTGGTTATTGGAATCAGTGCTTCTTCTTTTTTAGATATTGACAGAATAATGAAATACGGCCCTCAAATTTATGCTATATTAGTAATACTTGGAATATTTGTTGGATTTTCTATTAAAGTGGCTCCTGGAAAAGATTCACAGACATTTTTAATTGCAGGAGCGATTTTAGTTATTGTTAGTAAATTCGGCATGGAAAGTGTCACAGGTTCTTTAATAGGTATTGGAATTGGTGACACAGTGTCTTCGACATTCTCTGCATTATTGGCTTTGTTCGTGCCTGCAACAATAATTGTGGCTCTAAAAACAGTTTTCAGTATTGCTAAAGTTTGAAATAAAAATAAATTATTTACTTTATCCTATTTACATTAACAATCCTGCCGTCTTCCATATCTAATCTTGGACAAGCAGTATTAACCCAGGATTCAATTTCCGGAAAATTTTCAAATTCGAGGGGATTTATATTATTAGAAATAAATAAATAAGTTTCTTTGTTTTTTATTTTGTTCTTTATTTCCAAAGCTTTTTTCAGGTTTTGCTGTCCGGGTTTTGTTGAAATTAATATCCCAATTTTATCTGCACTGAGAAATTTTGAATAAGATGCTTTTTGTTTTTTCTTTAAATTCTCCACATCCTCCTCAGAAATTTCTGTTAATTGATTGTTCTCCAAAATATAAACTGGAATTCCTGCTTCACAAGAAAGGGAAATTGCATGGAACTTTCCGTCGCTGATTAACAGAATGGATTTTGTATTTTTTGGAAAACTTGGTTTTGAGCAACCTAAAATCTGGATAAATTGGGTTATTCGATGATTTTTAGATAGTATGTCTCTAATTTTTTTTGCATAATTTTCATATTGTACTGAATAAGCAATTGCTACATTTTTCGGCAGTTTCAAAGATTGAATCTTTTTTGCATTTACTTCTGCCTTAATCTTTGCTGGAATGAATAATGTTTTCATGAAAGAAAATGAGGATTAAAGATTATAAAGTTTGCCTCACTCATTTCATTCGCGAGGATTTATGGGTTGTTAATAAAAACCCTTTAATGCAGTGTAAGAACTATCTGACATCATAGCAACAATTTTTTCTGAGAAATAAGTTCCGTCCCCTAATTTTCTATCTCTAAACTCAATTTCATCAAACTCTTCATCAGAATCTGAAATCCTCCAATCTTTTAGCTCAGCTTCATCAGTTAAACTCATTTTAAGAATTAATACTCATCAAATTTATTTTTAGGTTCTTTTGGCTTTGTAGTTTCTTTATGTATTGTTGCAAAAGAAGGAGTTACAATCACCATGTTTTCTCCAAATCCTGCAATATTTCCCTCGAGCGCGTCTGCTGTTTTTTTAATTTTTGATATGGCTCTTTTTAATTCAATAGAATCTTTCTGCCTCAAAATTTTTATATCAATTACAGCAATAGTGTAACCTTCTCTTAAAGAATTGAGAATTTCGCTGACATC
Source organism: Candidatus Woesearchaeota archaeon (assembly GCA_964448815.1). GTDB lineage: Archaea > Nanobdellota > Nanobdellia > Pacearchaeales > GW2011-AR1 > CAYUZQ01. The sequence goes on along the minus strand of CAYUZQ010000014.1, from coordinate 994 downwards.
TTCGTATTGCTTTAATACAAAAAGCTTTACAAGAACTTTACTTTCTTTCTCTTCTTTTCCCAAATCAATTTCCAAGTATTCGTCATCAACAGCCTCGCCGCCAATTGAATTTGAAAAAACCTTTTTTATTCTGTCTAAAACCATATTAAATTCAACGTGCTGATATTTATAAAGATTTCGTAATTATTTTGCATATTTTATTTTTTAATCAATTCCAGCACTTCCTCCCGCAAAGAGCCTAATTGCTCTGCCAAAGAAGACTCCTGTTTTTCAATTGTCTTTATTCTTAAATCAAGAATTTTTTCTTTGTTTGAAAGTTCCTGGTTTATCTTTGATTTTTCTGTTTTAAGCATTAACTGCCCTATAATCTTGAAAACTTCATCGCCTGCATTTTCAATTTCCTTTAATGCAGATTTGGTTTCAGATAATTCCATCTGAAAAGCCTGCTTTTGTAGAACCAAGTTTTGAATGTTTTGGTCCAGTACCTGCATTTCCTGTATTTTTTTATCCTTATCTTCCATTTTATTAATCAGCTTTTACTTTTTTAACTTTGGTTCTTGGCTTGTAAAAAATCTTGCTCCCGCAGTAAGGACAAACGAATCTTTTTTCAAGGTTCTTGCTGGTAACTTTTTTCCCGCATTTAAAACATTTGTAAATTGGCATTTTATTATTTCTATTGTTTATTTTATAAATTTATTCGTTTAAATAATATGCATCTGATGCAAATTTTTTATTGCACTTTGAACATTTCCATATCCCTTTTGAAATTCTCTTTGCACCGAGTTTCCCGCAGAAAGGACATCTTTGTTTTTTTCTCTGTTTTGATTCCACTCCGACGAGCCTGTTTCTTACTGTCTTCCCGTACCTTGCTCCGAATCTTCCTGCGGATTTTGATTTTTTTGATTTTGTCGGCATTTTATTATTAAAATGGGACTGCCCGGATTTGAACCGGGGTCGTCAGGTCCCAAACCTGAAAGGCTACCAGGCTACCCCA
>CAYUZQ010000013.1:0-8337 GCA_964448815.1 Candidatus Woesearchaeota archaeon | reverse complement strand
ATTTATTTCATAGACTTTGGACTTGGATTCATAAGCCACAAATTCGAAGACAAAGCAGTTGACATTCATTTATTAAAACAAGCATTAGAAGCAAAACACTTCAAAAACTGGAAAGAGCTATTTAATGAATTTTCCAAAGGATACAAAAAATCAAAAGATGCAGAAAAAACATTAAATCAATTAATCAAAGTTGAAAAAAGAGGGAGATATAAACATCAATAGCCTTACCAGGAATCTCGCAAGCCCACTCAAAATCAGGGGCGATTGGAAGTTTCGTGAACATTGCTCGTCGAACCTCCAGGTTCTTATCATGGATAAGAATTATACTATTTCACTTCACTCAATAGAATTATAGCCCTACCAGGATTCGAACCTGGGTCCCAGCCTCCAAGGGGCTGTATACTTGACCGCTGTACTATAGGGCTGTAAAACAAAAAGCTGACAAAGATTTATAAAACTTGTCTCGCTCACAAGCTCGCGAGAGATTAACGAAAATGATTAATAAAAAATTTGTAGATTATTAATCGTATCATAAATACGACGAGCGTCAGCGAGGAGCAAAATGAATATGAAAAATAGCAACTCACCACAATAATTTTTATAAAGAGTAGTCCCAAAATAATAACCATGACTTGGACAGACACAGAAATAGAAGAGTACAGAAACAACAAAAGCCAAGACCCAGTACTTAGAATGATATATCTACAAGCAAGAATTCCTGCGGATAAACCAGAAAAAAGAGCCAGATATCTTGCAGAAGAGGTATTAAAACTTCCAAAGATAGACCACGTCGCTATTATGAATCTCGCAAAAAAAAGCGGGAAAGTTCATGCACTGATTAGGTTAGAAAAAATCTTCTGCGAATTCTATTAAAATTCTTCTAATCCTTAAACACCCTCTTATAAAAAATCTCCCTGTTAATTTCCTGTCTTTTTGGATTAATCCACCCAAAAAATCTCTTTAATTGGACTGGTTTGTATTTTCCCCCTGTCAAAGCAGCAGCCAATTTCTTGTACTCCTGGCTCCCTTCTGATTTTGGCTTGTAAACTGTAGAAGGAGTAAACTCAGACAATGCTTTCAAAACATTCACATCATAAGGAATAACTGCCATAATCGGAATCTCAACTGTTTCCTCGATATCTCCAAAAGACAATTCGAAGTTTTTATTATAAACTTTATTAAGAATCAATCCATTCATCTGCATCCCCCTCTGCCTTGCCAGCTTCACTGCTTTCAGAGTTGCACTTAAAGTGGGGTAATCTGGGGTAGTCACGACTAATATCTCGTCAGAAGCCAGCATTGCCGCAAGAGTTTCATCATTCAAAGCAGGAGAAGAATCAAGAATGATAAAATCATATTTTCTTTTTAATGGTTTTATTTTATCTTTTAGTTTTAGAGGATTAATATTCATTTGATGAAAAATAGAAGACGGAAGCAAATCAAAATTGTCTAATTTACAAATAGCGTCATTAACATTCGCCTCTCTGCTTAAAACATGGTGAAGCGTTGTCTTCGGGTCAATGACATTCAAATGCAAACCAAGATTAGGGGATGAAAAATTTGCGTCCACTAATAATGTTTTTTTTCCAGACTCTGCAATTGCTGCCCCCAAGGCTACTACAGTAGAAGTTTTGCCAACACCCCCCTTTAAACTTACCACCCCTATTATTTTTCCCATGTTAAGTACAAGCTTTCTTTATTTAAAAATTCTCCCAAATCTCCACAACAAACTTTAAAAACAAACTTTCATAAAATTCAATATGCCAAAAAAAATTAAAGCTGATAAAAAAATTAAATCTAAAAAAATATCTCCAGAAGAATTTGAAAAAAAAGTTATAGAACTTGCTGATAAAGGGCTCACGAGTGAGAAAATCGGAGAAGAATTAAGACAGCAGGGAATCCATCCAAAAGAATATGATAAAAAAATATCAAAGATATTAAAAGAAAAATATATCGTCCCTGATTTAAAAAATGTTGAAGAGAAATTAGAAAGAATAAAAAAACATTATGAGAAAAACAAACAAGACAAAAGAGCAATGAGAGAAAAAGACAGAATTTTCGCGCGGTTCAGAAAACTTAAAAACTATTTCAAAGTCTAATAATAAATTTACAAATAAAAGAGGGAGTCAGAGACTTCCGCTATTTGTTTTATAGGGGATTTAATGGAAAAAGGAAATTCCTTGGAAGAAGAAATTAAATTAATTTCAGAAAAATTTCTGGAAGAATCTAAAAATAGAGAAATTCAGATAATAAGCCATTTTGATACAGATGGAATTACATCTGCTACAATTATGATTCAAACACTCAAAAAAATGGACAGAAAATTTTCTGTGAAAATAGTCAAAAATCTCGAAAAAGATTTTATTTATAGTTTGCCAAAAAACAAAATAACTTTTTTCCTGGATTTGGCCTCAGGAAACTTAAAGCATATTGAAGATTCCGGACTTAAGAATGTTTTTATAATTGACCACCATGAAGTAATGCAGAGCATTCCAGAAGAAATCAGCATAATAAATCCAGAACTCCACGATAAACAAAAAATAAGCAGTTCCTGCCTCACATATTTATTCTGCAACCAGATAAATACAAAAAATAAAGAGTTAGCAAAATTAGCAATTCTTGGAATGATTGGAGACACTCTTGAAAAAGAAGTGGATAAATTAAACAAAGGGATTTTAGATGACGGAGAGATAACACGAAAAAGAGGGCTGCTCATCTACCCTTCAACAAGACCATTAAACAGAACTCTTGAATTCTGCTCAAATCCTTATATTCCAAACGTAACTGGAAATACCGAGGGAGTAACTGAATTATTAAGAGAGGCGGGGTTAAATCCCGAAAAAGGAAAATACAAAAGTATTATAGAATTAAACCCAGAAGAAATGGAAAAAATAATTACTGCAATAATGTTAAGAAACCCAAAAGCAAAATATAAAGATATAATCGGCGATATTTTTTTAATAAAGTTTTTTAATAAACTGGAAGATGCAAGAGAATTGAGTGCCACAGTCAATGCATGCTCCAGACTTGGGGAAAGCGAGACTGCTATCCAGTTTTGCATGGAAATTCCAAAAGCAAAGAAGAGGGCAGAGCTAATTCATACAAAATACAAACAGCTTTTAATTTCAGGATTAAAGTTTATAACAAAAGCAGAAAAAATAAACGGGAAAGATTTTGTTATAATTAATGCAAAAGACCAGATAAAAGACACAATAATCGGGACAATCGCAAGCATTCTTTCCTGGTCCCCATTATATGAAGACGGGACAATCATCGTGGCCATGGCATACTGCGAAAATTCAGAAAATAAAAAGTTCTCTGTTCTGAGAAATTCTGATACTTTCATTCTTTCAAAAAATAAACAGGAAGTTTCTGGCAAAATAAAAGTCTCAGCCAGAAATGTCGGGAGACAGGGAAGAAATGTCAGAGAGCCGCTAAACAGCGTAATAAAACTAATTGGGGGGGAAGTCGGAGGGCACAAATTTGCAGCAGGCTGTCTGATTTCAAAAGACAAAGAACAGGAATTCATCAATCTCTTAAAAAAAAGTTTGGAAGTCGAAGTTGTGAAGATTTAATAAAAAGAAAAACATAAATTTAAATAACAATTTTTTCTACTAAAATCATGGCACAGGAATTAGAAGTAGGCGACATCGTGATGTGCACTGTTGACAGAATAGTCGGGACAGTAGTTTTTGTAAAAATAGATGGGAATGGAGAAGGGGGCATCATCTTAAGCGAAGTTTCTCCAGGAAGAATAAGAAATTTAAGAGATTATATTGTTCCGAAGAAAAAAATTGTTTGCAAAGTCTTGAGAATATCCGGAGATAGAATTGATTTATCCCTGAGGAGAGTCACGCAAAAAGAGCAAAAAGAAGTAAAAGAGCAATACAAACAGGAGAAGAGTTATATAAATATTTTAAAAAGTGTCCTCAAAGAAAAAGCAGTGGAAGCAATTGAAGAAATTTCAAAACAGGAAAAAGTATACGAATTCCTGCAGGAAGCGAAAAAAAACCCTGAAAAATTGGGAAACCTCGTGGGAAAAATTGATTCTAAAAAAATATTGGAAATTCTAAATTCCCAGAAACAAAAAAAAGCAAATATAAAAAAAGAAATATTTTTAACAACAACAAAATCAAATGGTTTGGAATTAATTAAAAAAATTTTAGTTCCAATAAAAGAGGCTGAGATAAGGTACATCTCAGCAGGAAAATATTCAATAAAAAAAGAAGGAAGCGATTTGAAAACAATTGATAGTGAACTCAGAAAAATGATTTCTGCAATTGAAAAAAAATCAAAAGAATGCGGGGCAGATTTCAATATCAAAATCCAGTAAAAACGGAAAACAAAAACCTTAAATACACATAAAAAAACAAAGGAATATGGAAAAGCAGTCCAATTTTGATGAATTCAGCGTAATTCTTTTAGGAATAATATTTGACCCAAAGGCAAAAAAAATTTTAATTGGAAGAAGAAAAGAAGATTCTTATATTAAAGAATTTTCTTGGTGCTTTCCAGGAGGAAGAGCAACCCAGGAAGAAGATGTCGACCAAACTTTAAAAAAAAGTGTCAAGGCAAAAACAGGCTATGACATAAAAAATCTTGGAGCAATATTCTCAAAAACATATCCTGAAAAAAAGGATTTGTTAGCAGTCTATTTTCTAACACAGGTTTTCGAAGGCGAAGAAAAGCCCGGAGAAGACTTGGTAGAATTGAAATGGGTCAGCCCGAAAGACTTGGAAAATTATTTCACAATTTCTTTTCATAAAAAGTTAAAGCAATATCTGACAGAACTTGTAGAATAATCCTTATGAAACTTAAATTCTTCATAGACAAAGGGAAAAAAATTTACACATTAAAAGAAGAAGTTAATGGAAAAAAAACAAGTGACGCGCATTATAAATTTGTTAGGATAAAACCAATACAAAAATAATCAAACCAACTTCTTCTGCTTCTCCTCTAACAAAGCCTCGCCGTAAACCCCGTCGTAACCTGGCTTGACTTTTATTTTTCCTTCCCTGTTTTTAAGAATCAGCTCAACTAATTTAACATCAATTTTTTCTTTTAAGAAATTTCCTTCAGAAATATTCAGCAAAATATTAAATTCATTTCCAAAATTCTTAATCAAAAGATTATAAATCTCCCAAACTTTTTTGCTTTGCATATTTGAACTTCCGACACTTAAAGCAATTATTTCCTGCAAGGGCAAAAGTGTATAAAATTTTTTCTTGTTTAGATGATTACTATCCTTGCTTTCTAACATCTCAACCCTGCTCTCAACTCCGATTGTAAGAGGTTTTCCACAAACAGGACATATTTTATTTAACTCCCGGGTCTTTTTCGGAGAACATGAAAAGTTGCACATTCTGTGCCCGTCCCAGTGGTATTTTCCATAAGCTGGCTCTGTTTCAATTGTACCAATAAAATCATTTTCTCTTATCTGCTTTATTAATTCTAAAAAAGAATCTGTCTTTTTAAAAATAGTTGCTTCTCTTCCTAACCTGAAAGGCCAAAAACTGTGCGCATCTGAAAAACTCACAATTGCCTTGTCCCCTAATTCTTTTATTTTCCAGTTCATTTCAGGGTCTGAACTCATTCCAGTTTCAATTGCATGAATGTTTTCAACCTGTTCTCCAAACGCTTCATTTAAGGAATCAAATCCTGACATGCTTCCAAAAACTCCGAACCAGGGTGTCCAGATATGTGCAGGAATTATTTCTATATCTTTTGAAATCTTCATCATTTCAGAAACAAAGTCCTCGCAGGAAAGTCCAAAAATCGGCCTTCCGTCATAATCTCTTCTGAAACCTTTTTTATCCAAATAGGCGTGAATTTTTTCTGCAATTTCTATTGACGGAACCAGTAAATTCAAATGAACTTTTCTGCCTTTTTTGTTTTGAGTATACATCAAAGAAATCTCCCCTGTAATTACAAAAGCAAAACCCTGATAAAAATAAAATCCCTTCCCATTGTCAATTAATTTTTCTTTAATCTCTTTAAACCAAATTTGGTGAGTGAAGTCTCCTGTTCCCAAAAGATTCAAACCTTTTATTTTAGCCCATTTAACCAAATTTTCGAAATCAATAGCAGAACTGCACGCTCGGGAAAACCGGGAGTGAATATGCATATCAGCAAAAAGAACCTCCCCGAAATCTATGCTATCTTCCATAAACTTTCAAAAAAGAATGAATTAAATACTTATTGTTTTTGAATTTAATAGATAAATTAAAAGAATACAAAATATCCGGCCCCCATAGTTAAATCGGATATAACATTTCCTTGCGGAGGAAAAGTTCGGGGTTCAAGTCCTCGTGGGAGCATTTTTTAGAATTTAATATTTATAAAACCAACAAACAAAACTTTAAAAATAATTTATTAAAAAAGATTTACTTTTTTTTCTTAATAATTCCTGCACCTATTAATACCGCAAGGATTAAAATAATCACAATCCAAATCCATTTATTTTCTTCTTCTGCTTCTTTTCCAGCTTCCTTCTCTTTTTCCTCAGCCTCACTCTCCATAGTTACTTCTTCATATACCGATTTAATTGTAATATTTGCTTTACTTGTTGTAGAATTTATGCTATTCAAAACTACACTTAAATCATAATAATCATCTTCTGTTACTTCAAACTTCCTTAAATCTCCTATAGAAAGTGTAGCTTGTTGTGGTGTTGAAGAAACATTTATCGTCGCTGTTGTGTTTGTTAATGAAATAACTCCGGCATAATGGGTTTCATCATCTATTTTTAATCTAATCCTATATTTGGCTTTTAATTCTCTAGTTACTTCTCCTTTTTCACTTAACTCTTCATCATCTTCCACATAAGTATTTGTCCAAAAAAGAGGTGTTCCGCCACCCCTGCCAGTAGAACCCTCATCTGTTGTTGCAGCACTATATCCTTCAATAATTTTAAAATAAGTAAAATGAGGCACATTAAATTTAAAAGTTCCTCCAGTAGTAAAACTAAACTCAACACAAGCAGGATTAGTAGAACTAGTACAATCTGTCCACACACTATTATCAGAACTATATTGGGGTTTTGGATCTGTATAAGTTACACTATAAAAAGATATATTTGCACTTTTATTCAGTCCAGAATTACTAGAAGAATTAACAAATACCCATTCATCGTCGATATCAACATCAATCTTGAGACTATTTCCGCTTCCGTTAATTGCCTCTAAGAACACGATTTCTCCGAACTCTGGCTCTTTGAAATTGACTTTTCCTCCTGCTCCTGCAAATGAGTAGTTTGTGAATTCGATACTTTCAATCCACGTCCCATTAATGCCTGCGGTAGAAAAATTAATATCGTAGTGAGATGTATTTGTATTTGTTGTGGTTATTCTTGTAAAATTATTATTCTCTGAAGTTGCTCCTACTAAAATGATTGCATCATTTTGAGAGTTGTTTACGGCAATATCTGTAAATGAATTACTTGAGCTTAAGGAAATGTAAATTCCGGTTGAGAAATTTGAGATTGTTCCGTTTAAAACTGTTGTGTCGTTGTATCCTGTAATGTTAACACCATATTCTGTTGTGTTTCCTGTTATTGTGAATCCTGCGAAGTCGAGGGTGATTCCGTTTGCTGTGATGTTGAAACAGGTTCCGTTACACTCAACACTCTGATTCAAATAATAAGTCTTATTCGCCGTGCTCAACGTGCCCGCCGCAAAAACAGCATTAGTCTGAATACTAAGGGGAAGATAATCAAAATTATTAGTTATCACGTTATAAAAACCATCACATATATAATCTCCGTCAGCATCAGTGCAATTATCACTATATCCCGTGCCTAATGAATTTGTCCAAAAGTTTCCACCAATTCCATAACCAAGTATATTTGTTATAGAAGCATTATATGTAGTATTCCAGATGTTATTAGTTGGCACAGAATCTTCCCAACAAACTCCCGCCCCAGTACCACTTAATGTGTTTTCTGCTGTAACATTCAAAATATTATTATAAAAAATATTATAATCAGATGAATTAGAATAAAAATAAATAACACAGGATTCATCTCCTGTTAAAGTTTTTACCTCGCAACTTGTTACATTATTATGGGAACTCTCAAAAAAGGATATTCCATGTATACTATTTGCTGCAGTAGTAAAATTGCTGTTATTAATAAAGGAATTATTTGTGAAAACAAAAGTAAGGCCATCGTAATTAACAGTTACATTATCTATTGTTATATTGGTAGAATTGGTTATGATTAATTGCCCTAAGGTTTGATCTTCCACAATTCCAGAATTATTATTAAAAAGATATAAAATATTTTCTCCTTGTTCAGTATTATTTTCTATAGTATGATTATAATATGTTACAGTTGAACCA
>CAYUZQ010000012.1:4859-8716 GCA_964448815.1 Candidatus Woesearchaeota archaeon | reverse complement strand
TTTAACACCCTGGATAAAACACAAAGAAAAAGGGAGTTTTTAAAATATTCGGTAGGGGTTTTTTTAAGAAAGTATCTCTCTATGTTTTGAAATAAATTTATCAAATCTTGGGATTAGATATAAATCATTTATCTCATTTAGATTAAACCATTTAGCATCCAATACTTCGTCATCTACAATTATTTCTGTAGATTTTGATTTGCATAAAAATATATGAATTTCTTCATTTCTATCTTTTATTTTATTATAAAATTTTAAAATATCTAATTTTTTGATAATCTCAATATCTATATTTGTTTCTTCTTTTACTTCCCTAATGCAACAATCTTCAACTGATTCATTTATTGATTTTTCTGTAAATCCTCCTGGAGGGCACCAGGTATTTTTATAAGGTTCATATTTCCTTTTTATTAAAAGTATCTTTCCGTCATTAATTATAATTCCTCCAGAAATTTTTCTAGTTTTGTTCATTTTCATTAATATAAAATAAATTAATTTTTCTAAACTTCAAATTCTTTCTCGCTCTTCATTTCTTTCCCGTCAATTACAGCTTCTCTAATTATCTTGCCTTTTCTCTTAGCAATCTCTCTAATTTTAGAATAATCTGTTTCATATTTAGGATAAATTAATTCATTAATTATAAAATGATGGGTTATGTTTGCTGTTTTAAAATCGGGTTTTTCAAAAACGAAACTTTTGGCAATCTTTTCATCTGAAGTTTTCAATGAACAAAAATCTGATTTTGGAGCATCCTCTTTATTTTTTGGTTTAGCAGACTTAGGGGCTTTTGGTTTAATCTTTAACTTGGTATCCCCTGCTTCAAAACTTAAAGCAAAAAATGCTTTGGGAAATTTATCCATTAATTCAATTATCTCATTCCCTGACATTTCCTTATCAATTAAATATCTTTTAACACCCTGAAATTGTTTTTTATCCTGAAAATCCAATTCACCAGTTAAGTCATTCGTAGAAACAACAGCCCCCTTAACATTTGTTTTATTTTCTCCTAATTTCTTGGCAGCTTCTTTTACAAGTTCATTTGCAAATTCCACGCTCGTCGATAGATTACACTTTCCTCCTGTTTTTTTTACATTAATCAAAGCCCTGTTTCTAAATTCTCCTTTGCTGAATTTCTGAAACTGCAAATGCACAGATTCATCAACATCCCCTTCAAACACTTTTTTTATAAAATTCATAGTTTACGACTCCAATAAAACTTATAAACTTTTCTGAGAGAAAACTACAAACCTTTATAAATTTCAACTACTTTTAATGGATGACAAAAATGGATGACATTTATTTTAGGAAGATTGTTTCTGCAATACTTTTAGTTGTTCTTGTAGTCTTGTCTTTCCTTTTGTTAAAACCGATTTTGTTATCAATAATTCTTGGACTTATCTTGGCGTTTGTGTTTACACCAGTGTATGACTGGCTTTACAAAATTATAAAATCCAAAAATCTATCTGCCTCTCTAATCTGTTTTTTTTTAATATTGCTGATAGTTCTGCCAATTTGGTTTTTAACGCCCACTATAATAGACCAGTCAATTAAAATTTATGTGTCTTCCCAGCAGATGGATTTTGTAACGCCAATCAAAAGCATTTTTCCCTCTTTGTTTGCTTCAGAAGAATTTTCAGCAGAAGTGGGTTCTATTATTTCTTCTTTTGTAACCAAAATAACTAATTCTCTAATGAATTCTCTTTCAAAAATAATCCTCAATTTCCCAACTTTGTTTTTGCAATCTTTGGTGGTGTTCTTTACTTTTTACTTCGTACTTCGCGACAAGGAGAATCTACTATCATACGTAAGAAGTTTATTGCCTTTTCCAAAAGATATTGAGAAAAAATTATTTGAATCTTCAAAAGGAATAACTTCTTCAGTTATTTATGGGCAGATTATTATAGGTCTTCTTCAGGGGCTTATTATTGGAATTGGATTTTTTATTTTTAGGGTCCCTAATGCATTGTTTCTCACATTGCTTGCGTTCCTTGCAGGAATTTTTCCAATTATTGGGACAATGGTTATCTGGTTGCCTGTTTTAATCTACTTGTTGATGGCAGGAAATACATTCGCAGCAGCAGGCATCTTAGTATTTGGAATAGTTTCTTCACATATTGATAATTTTTTAAGACCAATCATTGTTTCAAAAAGGACACAAATGCATTCTTCATTAGTTCTTATCGGCATGATTGGAGGATTATTTTTATTTGGTATTTTGGGGTTAATTTTAGGTCCGCTAATTTTAGCCTACCTTCTTATAATACTTGAAATTTACAGGCACAGGGAGTTGCCCGGAATTTTTATTCCGCAACCGCAAAAGAGCAGATAAATATAAAAATCATTTTTTCTAATTATATAAATTATCTAGATAAAAGATGTAAAAAATGGAACTCAATATTAAACTTTTGAAATGGACTGCAGGATTGCCGGTGGCTATGCTGAATGAAAAAACAGCGAGGAAAATGGGGATCCATACTGAGGACAGGATTTCTATTAAAGCAATCTCAAAAAATCCAAAAGAGGTTTCTGCGATTATTGATATTATTAAACATTTGGTTAAAGAAAATGAAATTGCGGTTTCATCTGAGATTAAACATAAATTGGGGTTAAGGATTGGGCAAAAAGTAGATGTCAATCTTTCGCCTCCACCAAGAAGCGTTATTTTTATAAAGAAAAAATTAAATAAAAAAACATTATCTAAGCAAGAGATAAGTGAAATCATAAGGGATGTTACTAATAACTCTTTATCTGATCCTGAGATAGCCCTTTTTATTTCTGCAATGTATCAACAAAAAATGAGCATGAAAGAAACTATCTATTTAATAGAAGCGATACTGGAGTCAGGGAATAAGTTAAAGTTAAGAAATAAATTTGTGGTTGACAAACATTCTGTTGGGGGGATTCCTGGGAATAGGACCACTTTAATAATTGTTCCAATTTGTGCTTCTGCAGGATTAATAATGCCAAAATCTTCTTCAAGGGCAATAACCAGTTCTGCAGGAACAGCAGATGTTGTAGAAACAATAGCGAGGGTGGAGTTTTCAATAGATGAGGTAAAGAAAATAATAAAAAAAACAAATGCCTGTTTGGTTTGGGGAGGAGCTTTGGGAATGGTTCCTGCTGATTCAAAAATAATAAAAATAGAAAAACAATTAAAAATAGACCCTGAAGCCCAGTTCATTGCTTCAATCATGGCAAAAAAACTTGCTTTTGGAGCAAAATATATCTTGATAGATATTCCTTACGGAAAAACTGCAAAAATAAATAAAGCAAATGCATTGAAGTTAAAAAGAAAATTTGAATATCTCGGCAGATATTTTAAACTAATTTTAAAAGTGGTTTTAACAGAAGCAAAAGAGCCCATGGGAAGCGGGGTTGGCCCTGCTTTGGAATTAATAGATGCAATTAAAGTTTTGGATCCAAAGCAGAATGGGCCAGAGGACTTAAAAGAGAAATCTTTATTTTTGGCAGGAGAACTTTTAGAAATGACTGGCAAAGCGAAAAAAGGAGAAGGAACTAAAATGGCTGAAGAAATTCTCGATTCAGGAAAAGCTTTTGAAAAATTTAAGCAAATTATAGAAGCCCAGGGAGGAATTTTAAAAGAAATAAAACCAGCGAAATTTAAGAGAGACATTCTTTCTAAAAAATCAGGAAGAATTTCTGAAATTGATAATAAAAAAATAATTTCTCTGGCAGCAGTTGCGGGCTGTCCCGCAGATAAATTTGCAGGACTTTACCTTTATTTCAATGTTGGAGATAAAATAAAAAAGCACGAGAAACTTTTAACAATTTACTCAGAATCAAAATCAAGACTTAATCAGGCAGTTAGATTTTACAACAAAGTGAAACCAATAAAG
>CAYUZQ010000012.1:0-4759 GCA_964448815.1 Candidatus Woesearchaeota archaeon | reverse complement strand
TTTTTTCTTTTTGATTTATGGGAGAAAATGGTTATAAAACGCAACTTGCAAATTACTTTAAGAAAAACTTATCCAAGGGCTACTCCTCTGATTCTCTTAAGTTCGCTTTGATTAACCAAGGATATTCAAGGATAGCAGTTGAAAAAGCAATTGAACAGGCGCACAAAGAACTTGCAGAAGAAGCTCCTAAATTCAAGGAAAAACCAAAAATAAAATATGAAATTTTTGATGAGCATGATAATTTAATAACAATTAAGAAACCTTGGTGGAAAAAGATTTTTGGGTTATGATTATTTAAAATTTTAAAAGACGCCCCTGCCCCGAATCGAACGGGGATGTCCCGAAGGACTCCGGTCTCAGGCCGGATGCAATACCATTATGCGACAGAGGCTTATTTTACAAAATTATTTTTATATTTTAAATCTTCCTGTTCAGACTAGAAAAACCAGACTTGCCTGCTATCAAAATTAAAATTAACCAAACAGAGCAGACAAGCCTTCTGCTGCAGCTTCTTTCTTTTCTTCTTTTGGTTCCTCTGCTTTTTCTTCTTTTGGCGCTTCTGCACTTGCAGGAGCAGCAGAAACCAAACTGGCACTTTCAAGTTCTTTATCTATATCAACACCCTTCAAACTGGCAACAAGAGATTTGATTTTTGATTCATCAATTTCTGCACCAGCAGCTGCAACAACTTTTTTTACATTTTCTTCATTAACTTCTTTTCCAAGTTTGTGCAACAAAAGTGCCGCATATATGTTTTCCATTTTATTTATTTTCCTCCGAATTTTGTTTTGGAGTATTTTCTAATTGCTCAATCGTAACCTCGTTCGATTGATTAGAGTGATTATCTAAAGAACTTTTATTTTTATCAACTAAATCATTATCCCTTTCCACTACTATTTTTTTATTAATAGCATTATCTCCTGAATCTCCTTGAGGTTCAGCAATTTTTTCTTCTTTAACTGTTTCATCTTCTGAAGCATCAGCTTTGGTTTGACTTTCAGGCGAAGCAGACTGAGCTTGCGAGAGTCCAGCAATTTTCTCCAAAACTCTTTCATGACTCCCAGCTTTTCCAATCAGGAATTTAATTGTATCTTCACTTATGTAACTAATTTCAACAGCAAAAGGCAGGGCTTTTGCATAAGCTGATTTCAATTCTTCCAATGTTCCTTCCCTGTTGATATTAATATCCAGATATAATTTTCCTTCTTGAGTATCAAACGCACAAATCGGAATAAATCCGATTGTAAAAGGTTTTATGTCCAGTTTGCTCATAATTTCTGCTGCACCAGCTGAAATTTCTTTTCCTCCCTCAACAATTGTTTTGGGTTTTTTGATATGAATCTTTCCTTTTTCTATTTGAATTTCAATTCCCAAGGCTCCGAGTTCACTTATCGCAGGTCCTGGAACCAGTTCAGTGGGTCCTGCGTCAACTTTAATATCTTTCGGGGCTAATTGTCCGGCTTTTGCTTTTGCAGGACTTTTGTTTTTGACTAATTCTAAAGCAAGGTCAAAGCAATCCAGATCTGAAAACAAAATAGCAACGCTTTCTTTAATCTGCTCTTTAAGTTTTTTAACTGTTTCATTTCCAGAAGAATCTATTGCCCTGAATATCAAATTTTTTTTAGGAACTTTAACTATTGCTTTCCCCCTTAACTTTTTCCCAATATCCTGAAATTGCGAGGCAGGGATATCTTTTATAGACGCCATTAGAATTGTTTTTTTTGTTTTAATCAGTTTTGCTAACTCTTCGGACAATTTTATCTTTTCTTCAGGGATTGGATTTTCACGTTGGTTTTTCATCTTATCATTATTTTTTGTGGTTTAGTCATAGTGAATTTTATTTCAATATTTTTTATGTTTTCTTTATCCTTTGGCATTGCTTTCAGAACAGCACCGTAAACAGCGAGGGCATTCTCGATAATTTCTTCATCTTTCATGCTTTGTTTTCCAATAGGAAGTTTTATGCTGGCTTCTTTTAATTTTATTTTTATGCTGTTGTTTATTTTTGTTTTTAGTTCATTTATTGATTTGTCGTCGGGATTAAGAACGATTCCCAACTGTGGGGAAGGCATTTTTCCAGCTGGACCTAATGCCCTGCCGAAGACAGTTGCGACTTTTGGCATTAAACTTGCTTGTGCTATAAAAAAATCAAATTTCTTAACAAGATTCTTTAATTCTTTTTTATCAGAATATTTTTTGAATTCTTCTTTCGTGACAGTCTCAATCTGCTTGCTCTTCAACTCCAGGAAAGCGGCAATTTTCTTCTCTTTAATTTTAAATGGAACAGAGACAAACAGGTTGACTGATGTTTTTTTCAAATCAAACTTCTGGAGATTTACAATCAGGTCTGCTGTCTGATTAAATTTTCTTTCTTTTTCTTTTCTTAACTCTGTTAGTGCTTTCTTTAAATCCTGTTTTAAATCCATGTTTCCTCCTACCTATGCATCAAGAGCATAGAAAATATCTCTCAATGATGTAGTCTGTGGTCAAACTTTGAAATATTTTGGGTTTATAAAATATTTGTTTTTTTAGTGGGCAATAATTTTTATAGAACCCATCACAACAATCTTAATAAATCAACATTTCTTTTTTTTGTTATGGAACTCGTTGCATTGTTATCAACAGGGAAGGGGACATGGGCCCAGGTTTCTGGATTAGTGACCCGCGGAGATTGGGACAAAATAATTCTTCTCGGAAGTGACTTTGCAAAAGATTTCAAGCATGAAAAAAATTTTGAATTCATTAAAATTGATTTAGATAAAAAACTGAAAGATTTGAGAGAGGAATTTTCAGAAAAGCTTAAAGGGAAAATCAATGGAACAGAAATTGCATTAAGTATTGCTTCTGGCGACGGTAAAGAACATATGGCTCTGATTTCTGCTTTGCTCAACTTACCAGTAGGAGTTAGATTCGCCGCCTTGACAAAAGACGGTGTCGTCGATTTGTAAAAACCACGAATAAAGTTTCCCAAAAATTATTAAAATAAAAAATCATTTATAAACTAAATTTTTAAAAAATAAAAATGTAAACAAGAACTTTTCAAATCCTATTTCTTTTTTTTCTTTTTAGTTTTCTTTTTTTCTTTTTTCTTCTTTGTCTTTGCCATGTCACTTACCTCTTTTTAATTATATTTTATAAGATAAGATATTTTAAATACTTTTCTAAAATAAATTTTTATTATTTAAAAGACAAAAACCAAAAAATCATTAGAAGCAACAATAAGAACAGGAGCAGATAAGTAACTAATGAAAAAGCTTTCTTGGATATTTTTTCATTTTTAGTTATGGCAAAAACAGTCAAATAAAAAAATCTTCCTCCGTCGAAGATTCCCATGGGGAGCATATTAACCAAAGCCACGCTGATGCTGATTAAAATAATCCACCATAATAAATTATAAACAAACGTACTTATCCCGTCTATTTTCGGTTCGTAATAAATATGCGGTTTTTTAAAAGAGGAAAGTGCAACAAAAATTTTTCCAGTTACTCCAGACCCACCGTAATTTTCAAAACCGATTCCCAACCAGGGCAAATTTTTGTTTTCAGGGTTTTCTCCGAGGGCAACTTCATATTCTAAATTTTCTTCTCCTGTTTCAGTTTTTATTATTACCTTTTCTCCAGGAGAATATTTTAATATTTCTTCTTTCAATTTTTCCATTCCATCAATTTTTATCCCATTAATTTCTGTTATTGCTCCAGTTAATCCGGAAGTTATTGCAGGACTGTCGTCGTATAACTGAACGTACTCTTCGCTGTCTGCGTAAAAGCCTTTTATTCCTGCATAGTTCTTTCCTCCTGCTGTAATGTTGTTTAAGCTATTGTTCTTCGCCAAACTTACGAATTCTCTGTAGGAAGGATTATCTAATACAACTCCGTTCATCAGGGAAATGCTTGCAACCTCAACAATCGAGTAAGAGTATGAATCAAATTGGACTCCTGCGGGGCTGAACGCGAGCGAGAAGAATAACCACAAAACCCCGAAAAATAAAATTGCTGTTAAAATATTTGCAAATGTTCCTGCGGAAAGAACTGCCATTTGAGAGAATTTGCTTTTTTTAACCATTTTCTTTTCATCAAGTTCGACGAAGGCCAAGGGAAAAACAGGAAAGAAAAAAGGGAAAAACCCAAAACCAGTGGTTTTTATTTTTATTTTTTTATACGCTGCAAAAATCCCGTGTGCAAACTCGTGGGGGATTGCAATTACAGCGAGAATAATTACCCAGTATATAAAATAAAACGAAGGCAAAAAAGGGACGACTTTATCAATATAAGGGATTAATGGCATTATCGGGGGGACTTTAATCGCCCTTACAACATCCTGATTAAAAATGTAAATCCAAAAAATTTTTCCAAACAAGTATAGCATTCCAAGCATTAAAATATAACCCAGCCCTATTGAAATGTAACTTAGAATTTTAAGACTTTTATTGCACTTTTTTCCGACGTAATCAATTAATTTTATCCCCCATTTCGTCCTGTATAAAAACAAGAGCCCTTCTTTTTTCAAATTTTTTCTTTTTATATAAAGGAAAATTGAAACGAATATCGCAAAGGAGATTAAAAGTATGATGTCATAAATTATAAAACTCATTTTATCACTTGCTCTTTTTTAATGGTCGGAATGCAGTACCTTTACATTTCCTGCACCTTACCTTTCCTTTTAAAATTTTTTGGGGGTCTGCCCGAATTTTGGAGTGGCATTTTTTACAAACAAAAATGTTCTTGAATAATCTGTTTTGTGCTTCTTTTATTTTTGCCAT
>CAYUZQ010000011.1:8178-9851 GCA_964448815.1 Candidatus Woesearchaeota archaeon | reverse complement strand
ATGAAATCCCCTCGCTCATTTGATGTTTTGGGAAATATTGCTATTGTGAACTTTCGCGATTTCGCTCAAATTCCCAAACCCTCCCACCCACAGACACCTTTGGCGTCTGCAAAAATTAGTTCACGAAATCGTCCAATGAAAAAAATTTCTCTAAAAGAAAAAAGACAATTTGCAAACAGGATATTAAGAGAAAACAAATCAGTTAAAACTGTTTTAGAAAAAACAGGAAAAATAAAAGGGAGGCTGAGAAAACCAAAGACAAAATGGTTTGCGGGCGAGAAGACGAAAGAAGTTTTGTACAAAGAGAATGGTTGCGTTTTTAGATTTAATATTGATAAAACCTATTTCTCTCCTCGGTTAAGTAATGAGAGAAAAGAGATTGCTTCAAAAATAAAAAAGGGCGATGAAGTTTTGGTGATGTTTGCTGGTGTTGCACCTTTTTCAATTATTATTGCAAAAAATTCAAAAGCAAAAAAAGTTGTTTCTGTTGAGATTAACAGGGAAGCGAGCAAATATGCAAAACTTAATGTTGAATTGAATAAATTAAAGGACAGGGTGGAGATTATTCAGGGCGATGTTAAAAGGATAAACTTGCTTTCCCCCCCGCCCACCCAAAAATCATCAACTCAAAAAAATCTATTAATTATTTCTAAAAAATCTCGAGCAAAGCGGGCAATTCCTAAATTTGATGTCATAGTTATGCCTCGTCCGCAACTTAAAGATACTTTTCTGAAACAAGCATTTATGTTGAGTAAAAAAGGAACGAGGATTTATTATTATGACTTCTGCAAAATTGATGAGGAAGATTTAATTATTGAGAAGATTAAACAAGAAGCAAGGCAATCTCGCAAGAAAATTAAAATTTTAAAAATAAAACAAGCAGGAGAGATTGCACCTTATAAAATCAGAGTGAGGGTTGATTTTGAGGTTTTATGACAATAATCTTTATAAATTGTTAAATTAACTTATGATAAAATGAATCTTATTAAACTAATTGAAAAACCTGTAAAAAGTTTGAAAAGAACTTACTCTAATCTGGAAACTAAAGATAAAAGAATAAGCGGATTTCTTTATGTTATTGGAACTGCATCAGAGATAGGGGCCGGAGTTTTATTTTTAGCCCATAAACCTAAAGATGCTGCTTTTTATGCTTTGTTAGGATTATGTGGATATGCTGGAGGGTTTTTACACCAATATAATCAAAACAAGAAGCGAGAAATCTAAATCTGTCTTACAAAGTTAGAGTGAGAGTTGATTTTGAAGTTTTATAATGAAGGAAGCTGATTGCCTCTTTTGGATGTTTGTTTTTTTTGAATTCTAAATTTTCCCAAAAGGATATTCAAGTCCTGTTTGAGGTTTTTCTCTTTCAACTAACCATTTTTCTAATGGGCAAATAAAACGTTCTTTTCCGTCAATACATCTTGGTTCAGCAAGTCTGTCTTCGTATCCTTCGAGACAAGTCTTTTCTCCACAAAGAATTCTATCCCAATATCCTTTGTATCCTTCTTCTACAAATGCAGTTCCTTTTTTTATTGCATCACAAATTTCCATCCCCTTAAGGTTTCTTTTTCCTTCCATACTACTACTATGAAGTTACATCTTTTTAAATCTTCCTATAACCTTTTCTCAATCTTTACAGCAGTAGGGGCTTCTCCTCCATGCCAGGTGAATCT
>CAYUZQ010000011.1:0-8078 GCA_964448815.1 Candidatus Woesearchaeota archaeon | reverse complement strand
ACCTTTTCTCAATCTTTACAGCAGTAGGGGCTTCTCCTCCATGCCAGGTGAATCTCGGGCGGATTCTCATTGGGTAGATTCTCTCTGAATTGTCGTCGAGAATTATTGCACTTCCTTTTAATCCTGGTAAATCATCCATGTATTTTTTTATGCTTTCAAGAAGATAACTCTGCATAATGTAATTCAATGCTTCCAAGTCTGGCTGTGCTGTAACTCTGTGTGCAATCACGATGTCTGATTGGGTCATGGCGTCCCTGTGAATTTGCCCCGGCTGTTGCGTTGCTAAAACCATTGAAATTCCCGGCTGCCTGCCTTCCCTTAGTAATTGGACTAAAGCATCTGTTGCAATTGTTTTTTTGTTCAAAGGCAGGAATTCATGGGCTTCGTCTATAAAAAGCCAGATTAAAGGGGTTTCTCTTTTTTCCTGTCCTGATAAAAAATCAAGTCCTTTTGACACTGCTTCTATTTCTTCTTTTTTTCTTGCATCCATTCTTTGATTGAAAATTTTTTTTGAAACCAAACTGATTACAAGAGCCCTTACATTAAATGCTCCGACTGAACTGTAAGCACTTAAATCTAAAACAGAAGTTGTTCCAGCAGAAATTAAATCTTTTACTTGTGTCGCTTCTTCGTTGCTCTCTGCAAAAATTCCCCATGTTCTTGCTGCTTCGAACAAGCTGATTGCGGAGTTCTTAATTTCCCGGGAACTTTTTTCATCTTTTTCCAAATCTGAAAGTATGTCGCTGATATCAAAATTTTCCTGTTCTTTTAATTTAGTTATTGTTCTTTCAATTAAAACTGACACAGGATTTATTATGTCCAGTCCAAAAGTTGTAATCCAATCTTCAGAATTTAATTCTCTAACATCCAGGGCGAATTTCTCGTCTACAGGAATTGATTTTTCTAGATAGCTATCGTAGTGTCCAAAAGGAACAAAAATTTTTACAGGAGAGTTCTTTGGTTTTAAATTCCATTCCTGTAATAACTTTTTGTCTTTTTCATTTGAAAACTTCATTGTCCAATAAATTCCCATGGTGTCGAAAATTAATGACGCAATATTCTGGCTTATTTCCTGGGGGAGGTTTGAAAGTTCTTCTGCTACAACACCTAAAGTGTAAGATTTCCCAGAGCCCCTTTTTCCTGCTACTAAAATAATATGGCTCCTCGCGACATCCATAAAAATTTTATTGCTAAGGGAAGTATATTGCCCCATTTTAACATAACCTTTTCCGATAAATATCACTCCCCTGTCTCCGAGAATTTCCTTGTCTGAAGTATTCCTTCCTGTTATAACATCATATGGCATATACAATTAAATCAAAATGTATTTTTATAATTATGGATGTTAGATGATTAGAAAATTATTTTTTAATTTTCTTTCTAATTGAATAAAATGTTCCTCGTGCGATTCTGGAGTTTTTTGATAAATTGCTGCAATTAGATTATGTGCTCTTTCAATTAATTTCTTTCTATTTTCAGGATCTTTTGTTTCTTTAGCATCTTCTGAGAAAATTTTAGCATATTCTCTGCAATATTTTTATACCTTGTAACCATTTTAATGGATTAAATTAATTGATAATTTAATTTTAATATATTTTTTAGTATATAAAATATTTTAAACTCCAATTTATAATATAATTTATGTCTATTGATAAAATATTATCCCTTCCTCTTAATAGAAGGGAATTTTTGAAAAGGTTGGGAACAAGTTCTCTTGCACTTCCATTTTTGATTAAGTGTGCCGGGGATGAACCTGAACCAACTCCTAATCCTGGTGGTTATACCCCCCAAGTTAATTTTCCCCCCTATTTTGAAACAGAATATTTTTTAGAAGAAGGAGAGACTAATGAGATGGGTGTTGTTTGGGCGTATACTGATTCAGGATTTCGTAATATTTTTTGCAGAAATGAGAAAGGAGAATCAATAAAGGGCCTCGAAACTATCTTTTATGAGGATGATATATCTGGGGAAGGCATGTTCTTTATTACAGACCCCGAGAAGAAATACATGCCAAACATAGATGTTTCTCCACTTTTTGGCACCTCTTCTAAAGAAAATCTGTCTAAGAATTCTTTAATTCAGAGTAGTTCAGGACCATGGAATTTTGTTACCATGCATTTTAAAGAAGGCTTTAGAGCAGGAGGAAATATTTTTGTTCAGGAAATTGAAGAAAGTCTTCCATCGTGGAATCCGGAAAATGTATGCACTCTTCCCGGTTTTATATATTTAGGAGATTGGTCTTTTAATCAATTAAAAAGGTTGAACACTAATCTTAATCGTTCCAGTGTAATAATAAGTGTTGTGGCTCCAAATTTGATTACCCCTGAAATAGCGGCTGTTCTTTCAGGAATAGGAACAGTTTTAGATGGTATTGATTTTGCAATAGACGGATTTAATTTTTTATTTCCGTCGTTAAATATTGATAAAGATAAAGAATATCCAATGTATCAACCGCCAATAGGGGGCCCTCCCGGCATGATTTTATCTTTAACTTCTTATAATTACTGCAAAAACTACGAAGAAGATATTAAATATTTATTTCCTACAGAAATTGGAAATTCATGGACATTTAAATCAGGATGGAACACATATACTTCTGAAATTGAGGGAATTAAAAAAATAAATGGAAGATATTTATTAGTGAACAGAAGTACTAGCGGAGTTAGAGAATACATAGGATTCTTAAGGGATACCCTTTGTTATTATGGAATCGGGGATCCTGATATTGGCGATATTTTGTTTGACCCTCCGTTAAAACTTGGTGATAATAAGGTTGGTGTGGGGAAAACATACCAAACTGTTTCAAAAATTATCGCTAAAAATTATCCTGATATATCAGGTTCAGTTGATGAATTGATAAGCTATGTGGATAGGGAGACCGTTGTTGTTTCAAATACTCCTTATGGGGATTGTTTTAAGATGAGAGAGGATTTTGATTTGCATATGTCGGGGGATGGAGGATTTGTTTCAGAAAGTGAAACTTTTCATCATTGGTATGCTAAAAATGTTGGAAAGGTTAAACAAACTTATCAAGGAGAAACCGCAGAACTTGTGAGTGCAGTTATAAACAATCAAAATTCGCCACAAACATTCTCCACACTATCTCGGGAATCTTCGTTGCAATTGCCTTCAGTTTCTCAAAAAATTGTGGAAGGAATTAAAAGAGTAATTTAATTTTTACGACACCTTTAATAACTGTAATATTTTTAATTTTCCATGGCAATTAAAAAAGAAAAGGTTAAACAAATTCCGATACTCATTAAAATAATTTCTATCTTAAATTATGTTTATGTAGCAGGCATGATTATTTTTGGATTTTTTTTATTTCAAATTATGGTATATTCTGTTTTAGATAAAAGTTCTGAAATTTCTATTTTAATTTCTGTTTTGCTAATTTTGCTTGGATTAGTTCCCTGGTTTTTGGGTGTTTTTCTTATTTTTATCGGTAGAGGGTTGTGGGCAGGAAAAAACTGGGCAAGACTTTCTGAAATTGTCCTTGGAACAATTTTTATTGCTTTTTTTATTATTGATATTCTTAAAGGAAATTATTTTTTTCTTTTTGGGCTTGTTATTTTTTCTTTAATAGTGGGTTATCTTTTATTTAGCAAAGAGGTGAAGCAGGCATTTTCTTAACTAATGTTACTTTTAGTTTTAATGTTGTTGTGATGTCACCAAAAAGTTTTAAAAGGACTTGTCATTATTTGTTTCATGGAAGATGAAAAAAAGGATAGTGGGGAAAAAGAAGAGGAAATAAAAGAAAAAGATTCTGATAAAAAACAAACTTTGGTTGATAAAATAAAAGAAAATCCGTGGAAGACATCGACAGTTGTTTTAGGAGTTATACTTTTAGTATTTTTATTCAGCAACTTTTCTGGGCTCACAGGCAGCACTGTTACAGGAAGTGTTGTTGGTGAAAAGGTTGCGGGAGATACTCTTGTTAATTTAGCTAAAACACAGATTGGGGACATAGAAATAATAAATGTTGAAAAAGAGAGTGGATTGTATAAAGTATCTTATTCTTCAAGTCAGGGAGATGGAGAAGTTTATTTGACTTTGGATGGGAAGAATTTAGTTAACGGGCTGATACCTGTGGATTATCTATTATCTGCAGGGGAAGAGGAAACTTCAAGTACGACTTCCTCGACGCAGGATATTCCAAAATCTGATAAGCCGATAGTTGAATTATTTGTTATGAGTTATTGCCCTTATGGAACCCAAGCTGAAAAAGGAATTTTGCCTGTAGTAGAACTTCTTGGAGATAAAATAGATTTTAGAATGAGATATGTTTCTTATTTAATGCATGGTGAAAAAGAAGCTGAAGAAAATTTAAGGGAATATTGCATTCAGGAAATTGCACCTGAAAAATATTTAGATTATATGTATTGCTTCCTTGAAGGAGACGGGATTATTGATGAAACCTATGGTTTAATTATGAATGGGAATGATGTGGATTCTTGTTTAAATGAAGCAGGAATTGATACAAGTGCTTTGGAAAATTGCGTGGCTGAAACAGACGAGGAATATGGAATTACTGAAGCTTTGGGCAGCGGGGCTTCTTATCCTGCATTTGATATTGAAACTGATTTGAATGAACAATATGGAATTTCAGGAAGTCCAACTTTGGTTATAAATGGTGTTGTAGTTTCAAGTGCAAGAGATCCTTCAAGTTATCTTGATGTAGTTTGTTCTGCATTTAAAGATGCTCCTGAGGAATGTTCTGAAACTTTATCTTCTTCAACTCCAAGTGCTTATTTTGGTTGGGAAGGAACTGGAAGTTCAACAAGTGCCCAGTGTTGATTTTGTAGGGTATAATTTTAAAAAGATTCATTTTATTGGGGATTTATGAAAAATCTTTGTACTATTAGATATTTCCCCGAGTTAAACCAATCTTTAGTTAATGAAAAATTAATTGATAAAAAATTTTATAATTCAGAAATTTTAATTCAAAATTTTCTTGATTGTGTTGAAGAGGTTCATCCTACTAATTCAGAAGAGGGTGTCCATATTGGAGTGAGTTTTACAAATACTATGGCAAACCTAGTTTATTTGGGAAGAAAAAATATGAGAGAAAATTTTAGTTTTATGTTCTGGCCTATTTATGGAGAAGTTGAGTATGAATTTAAGAGAGGGGATTTTTTTATTAATAATTCCTGCGACCCCCGAGTATTATTGAAAGGATGGTTGTTTAATACCACATCTTATGAAGCAAAGTTATTCTTTACAAAAAATCCTTACAGGAATCCAAATGATTATCAAGCAATAAGTTCTTTTCTTCCCGATATAACTGGTGACAAAAAATTCGTTGGAAGATATTAAGAATTTTAATTAATTTATCTCTTTCAATTTCCCAAATACCCAACTTCTTCCTCACTTAATCTAAGTTCTTTCTGGATTTCAGGATTTGAATTTAGAATTTGTTTTATTATTGGAAACTCATTCATTGCCCGTTTATATCCTACATGAACATATCTTGCATATTTTTGTGAGATTGATTTCTTTTTTGCTGTTCTCTGATTATTGAGCCAGATTTTAAGAATTCTCGTCGGTTTTTTGTAACTCGTGAATCCTGTTTTTATATTTTTTTTCGAGGCTGAGATTCCGTAGCTTAAAAAAATATTCTCATAAACTAAAAACCTCCAATACTGCTGTTTGTAAATTCTTTTTTTAAAAATATCTGTTTTGCTTAATAAATCATAAGCCCGTGCAAGTTCTTTTCCCTGGTACTCTGCAGGAATGTTTTCTTCTATCCACAAAATTATTTCATCTGTGTTCATATTTACCTGTTCGAAAATCCCAAGAGTTTCTTTTGTTGGTTTGCCTTTGAAAACCATTTTTAGTGCATTAAAAATATCCACTTCTTTATTTCTTTCATCGAAAACTTCTGAGGTCGGCTCTTCCATTTTCGACGCTGTTTGCAAATCATTTATCGCCGCCCTTAAGTCCCCTTTTGCTTTTATTGCAATAGAAGTTACAATCTTATTGTCGAGGAACAAGTTTTCTTTTTTCAGAATATCAAACATCAACCCCTTCATAGTTTGGTAATTAATCTCTTTCAACTGAACAAGTTCTGATTTTTTTCTTAATGGACTTAACTTGCTCTCCCATACATTGTTCGCTGTTATTATTATTGGGTAGGATGCTGATTCAATTAAATATAATAATTCTGAGACCCCCCCTCTGTCAACTGCAGAAATGCCGTCAACTTCGTCAATGAGAATTATTTTATTTTTTTTTAATAAAGATTTTTGCTCAATTGCCGGCTTGAGAATTTCCTGTAGTTTGATTTTATTTCTTAAATCAGATGCATTTAATTCAAATATTTCAGAATTTGTTTCTATTGCAGCCACATATGCTAATGTTGTTTTTCCTGTTCCAGGAGAACCGTGGAGAATTAAAGATTTTTTTAAAGTTTTTGTCAGTTTTCCCAGATTAAACTCCCCGATAAATCTTTTAATTTTATACACTGCTTCGTCCTGCCCTTTCACTTCTTCAAATTTTTTAGGTCTGTATTTTTCAGTCCATGTCATTTTTTTGGTTTTCCTCGATGATTATCATTAATTTAGACCCCCCAGGATAACGACCAGAATAAAATCTTTCTTCTTTTAATTTTTTAATTAATTCATCTAAATAATGAATTGAACGTTCATCTTCTTTTGGAGGTTCTCTATTTAATAAATTACATTTTATTGACTTTCCCCCCTGCACTAAATACTTAAATGCAACTCCCCATCCACAAAAACTTTCTTTACCTATACGCCGATACCAATGGCAATCCCCGCAATTTTCAGTAAAGATTTTTACTCCTCCATCCCACCTAACATATGGTCTTTTTGGAATCATCTTACTCCTTTCCCAAACCAGCGAGGACAAAACTCGCTATTAGAGATTGTAATTGTATGAAAGGGTCAGAACCCTCTGTAATTCTGAATTCTGTTTCACCTGTTTTTTCTATCAGCTTGACTTTTATTTCCGGTTCTACTGGAAGATTCCAGATTTCTTTTTGAATTGCTTTTATTACGTCCTGTCCGGAAATGCTTTCTTTGAGCATTACATCGAGAAGTTTTTCTTTCGCTTTTTGAAAATCTCCTGACAATGCATAATCAAGAACAACTTTGATGTCTTTTGGTTTTGCATTTGAGATTATTGTTGAAATTAAATTTGCTGTTATTAGCGGTGAAATTGAAGCTGTTGCCTGCAGTATGTTGATGGCTCTTCTGCAGTCTCCCTCGCTTCCTTCGTACAAAATTTCCAATGAGTCCGGATTTACTGTTAAGTTTTCTTTTTCTGCAATTTTTTGAACCACTTTTTCAATGTCTTTTTTTTCCAGAAGTTTTAATCTGAAAATTGCACACCTGGATTGAATGGGGTCAATTATTTTGCTTGAATAATTGCAGGATAAAATAAATCTGCAAGTCGCCGAATAATTCTCCATTGTTCTTCTAAGCGCCTGCTGTGCTTCTGGGGTTAATGCATCTGCTTCATCTAAAAATATTACTTTGAAATCTACATTCCCCAATGATTTTGTTCTTGCGAAGTTTTTCACTTTTTCCCTTACAATATTAATGCCCCTTTCATCAGAGGCATTTAATTCAAGAAAATTTTCTTTCCAGTTTTCTTTAAAGAGTTCTTTTACAACTATTAATGCTAATGTTGATTTCCCTGTCCCTGCCGGTCCTGCGAACAGAAGGTGCGGGATGTTCAAAGAATTTGTCAATGCTTCAATTCTTTTTACAATTTCATCTTGGCCAACAACTTCAGAAAAATGCGACGGCCTGAATTTTTCTGTCCAGATTTCGCTTGTCATAATTTATTAGAACTGAAATTGCTTATAAACATTATGATGATTGAGTTGGATATTTACGTTCGTGCTTACACACCCACTTATTAATTGCTCCTAACCCGCCTTTTGGAAAGACTCTCTGCTTAAATTAGTTAATGGAAAATATTCTAAAAGTGTTTTATCAACTGTTTATTATCTCGAACGAATGAAATGAGTGAGCAAAAATATACTTTAGAATTCTATTTATTTGCTTCTGGCTCTTCTTTGTTTTCTCTTACGCTTTTCCTTTCTGAGCCTT